>CAMVAR010000010.1 GCA_947165555.1 uncultured Pseudomonadota bacterium
CGATAGGTATCAATCCCCGAATACGTATTATCTGGTTGCATAAATGTACTGGTCCGTTCGTTATACAATGGTGCATCGGGGCCACCATTGGCAAAATCATCAACATTATACGGTTTATCCGTACCGGAACATGCCACCAAGGCAAACATTGAACATAAAACAAGTAGAAATGATTTTTTCATATTAGTTCTCTCTTTTTTTATGATTCTATCAAATAAACTGTTTTGATTCAAGCGTCGATTTATGATAAAGTGATTTTAGATATGGCAAATGTTGTATTGGATTCTTTGTTAAAACCATTGTCCGATTTTTATCGGCCATCTTTTGTTGAAGAAATTGCAATAAATCATGCGGGCGAAGTGTGGATGCGACTGCATGGGGCACGGGTCCCATGGGTTGCATACGATGCCCCGGTTTTAAGCAAACAATATCTGGTGGATTTAATTCATACGATTGCAAATATATACGAACGTCCATTTGACCCAATTCATGGAATACCCGTTGTGTACGCAACGTTACCCGGCAACCACAGATTCAGTGCAATTGCCGGTCCAAATGTACAATATGACGAAAACGATATTACCGGTGGGGTCGCGCTAAATATTCGTGGTGGTGGCGTATCGGAAACATCGTTTGAAAACTATCATTTAAAACGCGGTGAAAAATTAATGCGCGTTAAACCACGTGAAACGAATCGCCCCGACGACCCGTACGACCGTCTGATGTCGGCCATCAATGACGGCAGCCCGATTTTAATCAGTGGTGCAACCGCAACCGGGAAAACAACGTTTTTAAACCATATGTTGACCCTGATTAACCAGAATAGCCGCGTTATTACCGTTGAAGACGCACGCGAAATTCGGGTACCACAAAAAAATCGCGTACATTTTGTACTATCACGAACCGAACAAACAAATGATTTTAACTATGCACGATTGCTAGATTTGGTCGTTCGTATGACACCGGATGTAATTATCGGTGGCGAAATTTCAACCGATAACGCGGCGGTATTATGGGAAATGTTGGGTACGGGCCACGAACATTTTTATACCACAATTCACGCCGAAAGTGCCGATGCCGCATACGCCGCATTTGCCGACCGAATATTACACACCCAACCGGCATACAATCGTTCCGAACTGATTGCGGAAATGAAACAAAAAATTCGCGTAGTCCAATTATCACGCGACGGTGCATTACGTGCCGTGACCGAGGTTGTATAACAAACAATTAAACAAAAGGAAAATAAAAATGTCATATTTAGACGTCGAAAAACAACTTGATAATATCATGGCAAATTTAGAAACACAATTGCACCAATCCGGGGCCACAGATAAAACAGGCAACGTAATAAACCCTGATAAATTTAATCAGGTAATCACCGCGAAAATTGGTATGTGTCATAAAATGTTGGCCGATTTAGAGATAAGCAGAAACAGATTTGACCCCAATACAAACAACATTATATTCGCCCGGATACAGGCACTGCAAGACATGATTGCGGCAAAATCATTGAACCCATCACAAACACAAATACCAAGTCATGAAGATAAAATTATCGCCAAGACCGCCGAAAAACAAAATAGCAAACCAAATTTTTTGGGCGGAATAAAAAAACTTTTTGGACGTGCAAAATCAGCAAATACGCCATCGCATGGTCGCGGTAAATAAGCCCCCACCCGCAAACGCGGGTATTTTTTTACATAAAATTCATTGGATTGACATCTATTTTAATACGTGTATTCGCCGGTGGGCGCACACGCGCCAACCACAGTTTCACAATCGGTTGCAACGCGGCACGCGCATCACCCGCAACCAAGAACCGCATGCGATACATTGTGCGTATTTGGTATATTTGGGCCATAACGGGTCCCATAATACGTACACCGTTTATGTTTGGCGCAACCGATGCCAAATGTTCACAGAATTGTTTTAAAACATTTTCTTTTGGGCATTCAATGATAATTGCAATCAATTGACCAAATGGCGGCATTTTTGCCGCACGACGTGCCGCCATATCGGATTTTAAAAAACTATCCCGGTCACCGTTACAAATTGCGGTTAAAACCGGATGGGCGGGTTGGTACGTTTGCAATAAAACCCGTCCCGGAATTTGTCCGCGTCCGGCACGACCGGCAACCTGAAACAATTGTTGAAATGTATGTTCGGCACAACGAAAATCCGTACCGAACAATCCCATATCTGCATCCACAACACCAACCAATGTCAGGTTTGGGAAATGATGTCCCTTGGCCAGAATTTGGGTACCAATAACAACATCCAATTCGCCAGATTCCATTTTGGCGACCAATCTTTCCAATGCGCCGCGCGATATCATCGTATCACTTGACACCAATGCCGTGCGTACATTTGGGAAACGCGCAATAATCTCTTCTTCGATTTTTTCCAAACCCGCCCCACGCATTGAAATATCGCCCCCACAATCGGGGCAATTTTTGGGCAACGGTACCATGCGTCCACATATATGGCACAATAATTTTCCCAATTTCTTATGATATGTCATTCCGGCCGAACAATCAGGACACATTGCAACCCATCCACACCTTTGACATTGAACGATTGGGGCGAATCCGCGCCTGTTTATAAATAACATAACCTGGTGATTATTAGATAATGTTTCACCAATTGCATCACACAATGGTTGCGACAATGCCCCCATGCGCATATCTGTATCATCGGCATTAGCCCGATATTCCGTTGGACGGTTTTCGCGCAAATCAATCGTTTCAATTGTTGGCAATTGCGCGCCACCATATCGCGACCGCAAAACCAGGTGTCCATAACGCCCCATCTCGACATTATTCATAGTTTCTTCGGATGGGGTCGCACTGGCCAAAACAACGGGAAAATTTGATAATTTGGCACGCAAGATTGCCATATCGCGCCCGTGATAATTTCCCATATCTTCCTGTTTATACGAATAATCATGTTCTTCATCTATAATAATCAATCCTAAATTCTGCCACGGTAAAAACAGCGCGCTGCGCGTACCAACCAGCATTCGTATTTCGCCATTAATCACCCCACGCCATATATCACGACGATGGGCCGCGGTTAAATTACTGTGCCACACAACCGGGGGTGCACCAAATCGCGATTCAAACCGCTGAATAAACTGGGTCGTAAGGGCGATTTCAGGCATCATCAACAACACCGCCCGTCCCGCACTGTACGCCCGCCACGCGGCGTCAAAATACACCTGGGTTTTACCACTGCCGGTGATACCATCCAGTAAATTCACCGAAAATTCAGCCGCGTCCACGTCACGCATAATTGCATCGGCCGCGGCGCGTTGTTCCGAATTTAATTCTATGTTCGCCATATCCCGATATTCATACGCATACGATTGAATAATCGGTCGCGAATTTATGGGCGTTAACATACCATTCGCAATCATCGTCTTGACCACAGATGGGCCAACGCGGGCGATATTTTGAATATCAGATATTGACATCGGTTCATTATCATTCAATTCAAACGCATCAACAACCATTTGACGGGATTGCGTCATTTTAACATTATCCACATCAAAATTATACGCATATAATTGTTCCATGCGTGGCGTATCAAACGCATCTGGAACATTTAAAATCAGACGCAAAACCGCCCCCGGTGCCATCAATGTCCATTCGGACATTTTTTGAATCCATTGCAAATCAGAAACCGACAATTTCCATTTTAACACCGATTGAACATTTTTTATTTTTTCCGACGGTAATCCCGATGTACCAATACCAAAAATCACACCAATATACGGCCGATTCATAACAGTTACACGCACAAACGTCCCCAATTCTGCATCAACCGGCAACCGATAATCGTATCCGGAATTTATAATATTTGGTATTAAAACTTTGACAATCGTCCCTGAATTAAACATACAGATAAATTACCCATTTTTTTTATATTTTTCAACCGCATTTACCAAAAGATTATTTGAGATAAAACACTTGACAAAAATAACTTAATGTATTACATTGTCATTACGATGCAATCCAAAGGAGCAATCATGAGCAAACGAATTTCACAAGAAAAACAGAATTATACGGACACCATTGTTACGTTTGTACACCAAAATTATACCAGTTTGTTAACCCGGGATGAAACCCGCGACACATGGCGTCGCCATCGCGCATACGACCCGGTTATTGAACAAGAATTAATTGCGCAATCTTTATTGTTCATGTCATTGTTGGACGATGAGCTAAATAAGACATTTCGCCAAAAAATGTTGAATTTTATTGCCAGATACCTGTGCGTGTACACCGCACGGTCCAAAGAGATGAATAACGATGAAAATCGTGCCTATGCCAAATTAAATTCTTATTTTTCAAAATGGCTGGACAACAAAGAAACTATACGTATCGCAAACAAAATTGAACGTAAAAACAAGAAATTTGGCCAACAGTCACGACAAAAATCATCAGAACCAGTAATCCGGGAACGTATTTCATTGGGGCCAAATGGAAAAATTATTAAACAAATTATCATAGATGGACGCACATGTCATGCGGAATGCATCGGCACCAAGGAAATCAAAAAACGCTAATTAAAATTTAAACACAGAGGCCATAACATGTCACCACGTCAGGAAAAATGTTTAGATGATTTTAAAACATTTGTTGCCGAAGCTCTGCACAGCGAAGGACGTTATCAAAAATTCATTCCAACCGTACAAGAAATAAAACATACATGGCGCGATACAGCACCGTATAAAATTGAAACAGAAAAATTTGTAATCCGTACGGCAAAAACGTATATCATAATAAACCTGGGGACGGATATTGAAGATTTGCGAACCGTGATTTCCGCAATGGCGGGCTATATTGCCAAATATGCGGCCCGGGCACCGCAATACGAAAACAACCCGGATATGGCCCAAGAATATGTCTTTAACACTTTATTTACAAATTTTGTTTACATCAATCGATTAATTGAACGGCAAAATGCACGCAAACAAAATAAACAGCCCAAAAAAGAATATTTTAAAAAGTGCGCAAAACAGGCACAAAACCTTGCAGACGAATTTCTATTCCGTGCATCCAGCGACGGTCAATTATATGTAAAAAAGACAATGCCCACCGGCAGCAAAATCCTGGCACCGGATAATAACGCGGTGGTTAGATTAATGCAAAACCCAGAAAAACAAAGATAGTATGTTATAAAATCACGTTGATATCATTTATCGTCGGAATGTGATTAATTACAGCATCGGCAAGGAATTGTGTACGAAACCACGTTCCTTGCCGTTTTGCGTACTGATTCGTTTTGACCACCCATTTTTCAATTGCCACATCACGTGATATGTCCCCACGCAGATACGCACACAATTGTTCGGCGCCGATTGCACGACGCGGGTCAAATTTATTGTCTAAGATATATTTTGCCTCGTCAATTGCACCACCTGACAACATTTTTGGTATGCGTACCGCGATGCGCGCCCGCAAGACATCAATCGGTGGATTTATTAAAACGCGGTATGGTGTTGGGGTAATTGCACCGACACGCGGTCCACGTTGCCACCCAGACAAATGTTTACCGGTTTGTAAAAAAACCTCTAATGCACGGGCAACACGTTGTGGGTCGGTCGCACGACAATCCGGCACCAATTTACGCGCCATCACCAAATCCCCAGCGACCATTTCCCGGGCGCGACGACGATTTTCATCCGATATAGCCGGCATTGCCGATATCCCATTTATAATCCCATTTATATAATATCCGGTGCCGCCAACAAATATTGGCACACGCCCCATCGCAATCGCAGCATCATATTCACGACGCGCCATTGCGATATATTCGGCAATACTGATTTGTTTATCCAACGAAAAAATCGAAAATAATTTGTATGGAACACCATCCATGTTGTCTGCGATTGGATGTGTGGCAAACGGACTGGCCGAAATGTTTTCGATACCGCGGTAAATTTGCACACTGTCACAATTTATGATTGTACCGTTAATACGTTGCGCCAATTCATGGGCAAATTCTGATTTACCCGATGCCGTTGGACCGGTAATAATGTATGCCTTGTGTATCATGATTACCATTATATTAATAAAACCAAATACTTTCAAGTTATCGATTAAAACAAAAATTCAGATTGGACTTTTATACAAATGGTGCTACTATGGTCCATGCAAAAATCAACCAAAGGAAGGTAAAATATGACAAAAGTAAAAGTTGCAATAAATGGTTTTGGCCGTATTGGCCGATTGGTACTGCGCGCGGCATTGGAATCGGGGCGTGACGACATTGAATTTGTCGCCGTTAATGATTTGGCACCGGCGGAACAAAACGCCTATTTATTACAGTATGATTCTGTGCATGGCAAATTACCGATGGATGTTAAACTGGACGGGGATACAATCATTGTCGGCAATCACAAAATCAAATGCGTATCCGAAAAAGACCCAACAAAATTGCCATGGCGCGAATTAGGCGTAGATGTCGTAATGGAATGCACCGGAATATTTACCGCCGCAGACAAAGCGCGCGTTCACATTGACGCGGGGGCGCGGCGCGTATTGGTGTCGGCACCATCGGCGGGGGCGGATAAAACAATCGTATTTGGCGTAAACGATGACACACTAACATCAAATGATATTATCGTGTCCAATGCATCATGTACGACAAATTGCCTGGCACCGGTGGTTGCGGTTCTGGACGATAATTTTGGAATTACGTCGGGATGGATGACAACCGTACACGCATATACCGGCGACCAACAATTATTGGACAAAAATCACAAAGATTTTCGACGCGCACGCGCGGCGGCACTGTCCATGATTCCAACCAGTACCGGCGCCGCCAAGGCGATTGGATTGGTTCTGCCAAAAATGGCAGGGAAATTGGATGGTATTGCGATTCGCGTGCCAACACCGGATGTATCGGTCGTTGAATTGGTCGTGAATATTGAAAAAACGGCCACCGCCGAAGAAATCAATGCCGCGATGCGCGCAAAATCATCAAAAACATTCGGATATAACGAATTGCCATTGGTTTCAATCGATTTTACGCACGACGCGCACAGTTCTGTATTTGATTCAACCCAGACCCGTGTCTTGGGTGACAAATTGGTACATGTAACCGCATGGTATGACAACGAATGGGGTTTTTCAAACCGCATGAGCGATACCGCCGTTGCAATTGGAAAATTAATATAATAAACGATTCACGGGCCACAATAGTGGCCCAGTTTTTTATTTTTGCATAAAACAAATTAATGGGCGCATCTGATGCGCCCATTAATTTACGTAATCATCATTGATTATTTTCCGGTCGCACGACGCTTAACCGCAACGTTTTTTGTTGCAGTTGTTTTTTTTGCCGTACGCGCCGCCGGTTCTTTGGCGGTTGTTTTTTTGGCCGGCGATTTTTTGGTTGCGCGCGGTGCCTTGGCCGCGGTGCTATTGGTATCGGTCGCCGTCGGCGTTGCAACATCGGCCGCCGCAACATCCGGTTTTACAACCTTTTTTGCATTTTCATCACGGTCAACAAATTCAATTATTGCCATCGGCGCGGCATCGCCATAGCGAAATCCAGCCTTTAATACGCGGGTATATCCACCCGGGCGATTGGCATAACGCGGTCCCAATACCGTGAACAGTTTCTTTACAGTCGCCGCACCGGCATTTCCCAATTGCGATGCAACCAAACGACGGTTTGCACCGGTGTCAACTTTGGCATGGGTAACCAATTTTTCTACGACACTGCGCAAATCTTTGGCCTTTGGCAAAGTTGTTTTGATTTGTTCTTTTTCAATAAGGTTCTTGGCCAGACCAATAAACAAGGCCTTGCGCGCATTTGTGTCGCGATTAAACGTGCGACCCGCTTTCTGGTGTCTCATCGGTTACTCCTTTTGTTTCCGCCCACCCATTGGTGGGATTTCCCCCAGATTATCGTGTCCCAATTTTTCAAATCAGTAACACGGTTTTAGTTTCCATACAAATAGTCTTTATTTATATGGGTCTTCGTATTTCTTGGCCAATTCGGCAATGTTTTCTGGTGGCCAACCCGGAACCTCCATCCCCAGTCCAAGCCCCATCGCCTCTAATTGGATTTTGATTTCATTCAACGATTTACGACCAAAGTTCGGCGTCTTTAACATATCTGCCTCGGTCTTTTGGACCAATTCACCCAACCAATTGATTTTATCATTTTTCAAACAATTGTTTGCGCGCACCGACAGTTCCAATTCGTCAACCCGTTTCAGCAATTTCGGGTCAAATTGCAACGCGTTTTTGGCCGTTTCTTCTTCGGTTGGCACAGATATTTGTGCCGGGTCTTCGAAATTGATAAACACGTTCAGTTGGTCGGTCAAAATACGTGCCGCGAATGCAATTGCATCTTCGGGTGAAACACTGCCGTTGGTTTTCACGGTCAATTCCAATTTATCATAATCGGTTGATTGTCCCACGCGGGTTTCAGACACAACACTGGCCGCATTCAATATCGGCGAAAAGATTGAATCAACCGGAATGACCCCCAACGGCAACCCATCTGCATGCGCGGTCGCCGGGACATAGCCACGACCCGTTCCTAATGTGATTTCCATATCTAATTCGGCACCTTTGTCCAATGTGCATATTTCTGCATCAGGATTCATAATTTCGATGGCACTGCTGCATTCTATCATACCGGCACGCACAACGGCGGGACCGGACACACGCAACGTGGCCTTATGCTGGCCTTCGGAATTGGCCTTGAAATAAACACCTTTTAAATTTAACAAAATATCCGCAACATCTTCGTGAATACCCTGGATACTGGAAAATTCGTGTTGCACGCCGTCAATCTTGACATATAACGGTGCGCACCCCTGAAGTGACGATAACAATACGCGACGCAACGCGGTCCCCAGTGTTAAACCGAATCCCTTTTCCAATGGTTCGGCAACCAAAACCGCCATATTCGGATTATGTTCGTCCGGTGTGATGGTTAATTTTTTTGGCTTTATCAAAGTCATCCAATTTTTTTCAATCATAATAAAAACTCCCATGGGCTTAGTTTATCATTTTCGCCAATCGGCACATACATATTTTGATGTATGCCGGGGCATTTTATAACCTTAGGTTTGAAAAGTCAAGTATTTATAACATGTTTATTCGTTAATTTTACCGACATTTCCGACCATTTTGACCAAAAGCGTCACGCCCATCAGTTTTTATTTGCGTTTTTATAAAAAATATCGTACCATTGGGCCACACGCTGTGTAATCCGGATGGTTGGCAGAGCGGTTGAATGCATCCGACTTGAAATCGGACAAGGTATGAAATAAGACCTTCGGGGGTTCAAATCCCTCACCATCCGCCATAAATTAACCCGCCCAAAGTGGCGGGTAAATTTGTGGTGGACGAAGGGTGAATGTGCCCGCTTTGCAACAAAGTTGCAAAAGGATTCACACGATAGTTGATGAAAACAAGTGCGCAGCACGCAGTTTGAATCTTACGTGTGGTGAGCGTATGCGAACAAATCCCTCACCATCCGCCAGGATTCTGGCATATATGCCAGTACAGATAAAAAGCCAGCGGTTCTGCGGGATTTTTCATGCGTTGGCTTTGGTATGGGCGAAAATTGCCCTTTTTAACGCCATAATATCCTGCTTTCTATACAATCCCCATTTTCCGATAGTCAATGGCCAAACAAAATTTGTTATCTCTGTAGAACAAATAAAGACTCAAAGTCTTTTTCTATTGGTATCATACGCCATTTTTTATTTTTGTTAGTAAATTCTCTAATTGCAGAAAAAGAATTCATAGGCCACAAACATGTAATACAAATATTGCATTCAGGACGAGTATATTTTGTTAGCGAATGCAAAATATCAATAACCTGTTCGTCATTCATATAATCAAATATATTTGATAAATGTATGAAATCATATTTTTTGCTTAATTTTGAACTTAAATGTTCTATATCCGTCCATATAAAATCGAAAGGTTTATCGATGATTTCGCGTGCTTTATAAAATTCTTTTGATGATAAAAATGTTTCTACTCTGGAATCTTCTGGATGTAAGCCAGCATTGAAAAGCGGATAGCCAAACATGTTCTTTATATATTCCTGTTCTTTTGTGACCAGTTGGTTTAATATTGTATCCATATTCTGAACACACATCACAGCAGGATGGCTATACAGATTTTTTAACAACTTTTTATATTCTGTATATTTTAGTGTTTTTATAGCTGCTGTTTTAATATCCATAATTATTTTTGAATTATATGTTACATCAAAACTATCAACATGTTTGGCTCCATATAATGCAGAAAATATCGGAAAATCACCAGAACCAGCAACAACCAACGCATTTTCTGTTTTCGTCGGCATAAAATTTAATGCTTGACGAAAGTCTTCATTTGTTACGATATATGCACAAGAATACGTGTCAAAAAATCCGACACTGTTGTTCAATACTTGTTTTTTTGCAATTTTTATATTTGGTATTGTCATTGTGTGCATAGTATATTATCAAAATTTTATTTTGTCAATACGCTGGTTACATTTTAGGTATGGGAAAGTTGGCAACAGAATTCTGGCCCGCCAGTATTTTGGGACATATGCCGATACGGATAAAAAGCCCGCGGTTCTGCGGGATTTTTCATGCATTGAC
>CAMVAR010000011.1 GCA_947165555.1 uncultured Pseudomonadota bacterium
GGGTGCTGATGGTAAATTGACACACGCCTGGACAACATCTTGGGGAACAACAACCCGTATGATGGGCAGTTTGTTTATGACCCACAGTGATGATGATGGTCTGATTTTGCCACCGGCGGTTGCCCCGTACCAGGTTGTGATTATCCCAATTACACGCGGTGATGAAAATATTGATGCAATGAATGAATTTACCGCTAATTTGGAATCCCAGTTGCATGAACGTGGCATTCGTGTTTTGACGGATAACACGGATATGCGTGCACCCGATAAAATGTGGAAATGGATTAAGCGTGGTGTTCCATTGCGGGTTGAAATTGGCGCACGCGAAATGGAAACGGGCACGGTTACGGTTACGCGGCGCGATTTGGGTAAATCTTCGCGTGAGGCAATTTCTGTTGCCGATTTTGGTGAAACGATTGCATCAAAACTTGATGCGATGCAACACGATATGTATGCGGCCGCCGATGCGCGTAATCGTGCGATGATACACAATGTTGCGAACTTGGACGAATTGAGTACAGAATTAGACAAGGGGACAATCGGATTTTTCCGTATTAAATATACCGAAACACAAAATGAAAAATTTGATGCGTTAATTGAAAAATATAAAATTTCTCGTCGTTGTCTGGATGATGCCGACCCAAGTTTTGTGTTTGTTGCAAAATCATATTAAAAAACGGGGCGTTGCCCCGTTTTTTAATCCTTGCATGCGGTTATAATGTTGTGGGTCAATGTTTCCGCGGTTGCGCCACGCGAATTTAACACTATGGTACTTTTCCCGCCCATTAAAAAGCATTGAATTTCCCAATCGTTGGACAGTACCGACAGTGATTTAAATATCGCGTTACCTGTATTTATGTTGTCCACTATAACTATGTCGGCGGATTCGCCGGTTAAATGTTTTTCACCGCGCACAGATTGGTCCAATGCGACATCTAATTGTTCAACGCGCAATGTACCCGCCGGAAATTCGTCTGCATGCGCCGCGCGCCACGAATGCAACATGGGCGATATTTTTGTGTTTGTATCCCCACCCGCCGATATCAGCGATATAAACGGTGCGCGCGTCGTTCCAAAAATTTGCCCAAATAATTTCACTGCGTTTTGGACAATGTGTGTCAATTGGTTTTCGTCCGGCATTGGAACGCACGCCGCGTCGGTCAGTATAAATGGCGCACGATTCCCAGATTTATTAAAACACACCGCGCAATGTGTCAGATAGAATTTTTCGCCGGCATACAGTTTTTTATTTATCGCAATTATGTGGCGCAGGAAATCATCCGAATGAATATCGCACTTTAATAAAACAAAATCGTCGGGTGCGCCATTCAATTCATCGTTTTCGGGTGCGGATTCCCACCCTGCGATATTTTTACATTCGCCCATTGCGCGTTCAATTGCATTTTTATATTTTTCGGTCACATTTCCAAAACACAGAATTTTTTTCATTCTTATACCTTAATTTAACTATACGCGTGGAATCTTATCAAAATATAAATATTTTTATCAAATACTTTTTTATATTGCGTGATGGCAAAAATTTGATATTATTAAATTGCCGATGGGGTTCCGTTGGTGAGCATTTAACAGCTCTTACAGTCGTCCAAGAATACGATAATTCTCCAATCAAAAGTGGTTGGAGTGCGTCGAATATATTGAATAAGGCGTTGCAATACTGTATTGCTGTTAAAACTCCAACCGCTTGAAATTTTTTTCGGTGGTTTTCTTTTTTTATCAACTAAAAGGCTTATAAAATGTTTGTCCCCGAAACGGTGGTGATGTCCGAGGCAGTTGCGCAATCGTTGATAAGTGCGCTTTATCGATATTACGAAACACCGAATCATAAAATGACAATCGGTGAATTGTATTTATTGCTGAAATTGGTTTTATCAAAATTGGAAGACGAAATGGATGAAAAGGGATTATTGGACGGATTAAAAACATCTTTGAACGAACACTAACACTAACCATTAATTTATGATATAATGGTACCAACAGGAGACAGATATGAAAATTGCAATTATTGGTGTTGGTTCGGTCGGTTCGGCGGTTGCAACCGCGGTTAAAAATACGGGACTGGTTCATGAAATGGTTTTATACGACCGCGATGGTGTGCGCGCCCGTGCCGCCGCCCAAGATTTGGGGCATGCCGCAACATTTGGTTTTGATGTTAAAATTACGGCCGTGAATAATTATCGTGGCATTCGTGGGTCTGACATTGTGATTATTGCCGCCGGTGCGAATCAAAAACCTGGTGAAACACGCACAGACCTGTTACAGCATAATGCCGATGTCATTCGTGATATTGTACCGCGTGTTATGGCAAACGTTGATGCAAAACATGTCATATTGATTGTCGTTACAAACCCGTTGGATGTTATGGTTATGTTGGCGCAATCACTGTCTAAATTACCGCCGTCACGTGTTATTGGCACTGGGACAATGTTGGATTCGGCACGGTTGCGTACGATATTGTCGCGACATTTGTCGGTGTCGCCTCAATCGATTCATTCGTATGTTTTGGGCGAACATGGCGATGCCAGTGTTATTGATTGGACATCTATAACAATTGGTGGATTATCGTTGGATGAATTTTGTCGGCAAACACATAATCAGATTACATCTGCAACCCGTAATACAATCGAATATCGTGTACGAAATGCGGCGTACGAAATAATACGCGGACGTGGTGCAACATGGGACGGCATTGGTGCGGCGGTGTCTGATTTGTTGCGCTGTATAATCAATAACGAACATCGAATTTTAACCGTATCCACGATTGACGGCACGGGCGCATCTGCGGTTGCGATGTCTTTGCCGCGTGTTGTTGGTGCGTCGGGCGTCGTTGTCACATTACATCCAAAAATGTCGGCGACGGAATCGGCTGGTCTGCGACGCAGTGGGCGCATTATTCACAAGAATTATTCACGATTGTAAATCTTTGTGACGGGAAAACATACCCGGATTGTGGCAAACATTCATATTTATGTGCGTGTACATGCGTGCTATGTTTATGGCATGGGGGAAATCAAATGCCATCAGATATTGAATACCAACAATTACCAACTTATCGTGGTTTTTGCGCATGTCGCGCGGGACGACAAATCGGTGAAATAGATATATTGGTAATTGGTGTTGACCGTATAGTTATTGAATCAACAGACATTGATAGCGCATATAAAAATACAGACCTGTGTCATAATTTGGTGGAATGCGTCGTTGAATTTGCCCGTCGTACGCATCGAAAAATTTTATCAATGTGTCCACGTGCACAATCTATATTTAATCGGTGCCCGGAATTTGATGACGTACGTCTGATTCATGTGGCGGCATAAAATAATACGCGGTAAAATTACCGCGTATTTAAAATTCCATATTACTAAGTACAAATTTCCAATCTATCATAAATTGCAAAAACGCGTCAACATATTCGCCACGCCGGTTTTGCCAATCAAGGTAATACGCATGTTCCCACAAATCCAATGTCAGTATTGGTTTTTGTTTGTGGGCAATAGGGGTATCTGCATTTTTGGTGGCAACAATTTGGAAATTTTTCCCATCGTGTATTAACCACACCCAACCCGAACCAAATACGTCGGCGGCCACAGATTTAAATTGTTCAATAAATTTATCCGCACCCCCAAACGCATCAGAAAGTATGTCCGGTACATCACCATTTCCGCGCCCCAGACAGTTAAAAAAGAATTCATGATTAAAAACCTGGGCGGCGTTATTGAATATTTTTTGTGCGTTTGAATCATTGGTTGCATTTACAATTATTTCCCGCAGGTCCATATTTGCATATTTTGTGCCTGCAATCATTTTATTTAAATTTGCGATATATGTTCCCAAATGTTTATCATGATGAATTCGTACTGTATCGGCCGACATATATGGAACCAAATCTGTGTCACGAAATGGTAATGGAAAATCGTTCAGATTAAACATATTTTGCTCCCTTGGTAATTATCGTATTGTATATTACAACATAAAATAAAAATCACCACAGGAAAAATAGTTCGCATTTTATGAAAAATAACTTGCACAGATGTGATACTTGTTTCTATAATCTAAATATTGCGAAAGGAGTTTTAAAATGAAAAAATCATTGGTTTTGGGTATGCTGACCACGGTTCTGACGGGGAATGCAATTGGTGCAGATGTCACATTGTACTATTCGCCGACATGTCCACATTGTCATCACGCGCGTGAATTCATTTCACAACATTTGGTATATGAATATCCGTCTATAAACGTTACGGCGGTTAATGTTATGGAAGGTGCGAATCGTACAGAATTTTTTGATGTGTTAAAGAAATGTGCACTCGAATCTGGTGGGGTTCCGGTAATTGTTGTTGGTCAAGAATGTTTTCAGGGCTTTGGTGATGCAAGTGGCGATAAATTGCGCACAGCCATAGAGGTGGATATGGATGACGCGGCCAAGGTATTGGCGGCCGAAAATAAAAATTCATTGGCATCAGACGCGGATGCGTTTCGTGCGGCGCACCCTGAACGTGCCGATGTGATTGTTGAACGTGATGCCCCAAATGATTCAAAAAATTCGGATACAAAAACAAATCCAATTTGGTTTTATGCCGGGTTGATTGTATTGGTGTTGGGATTGGGATTTGTATTTACCCGTCGTGGCAATAAAAAATAATGGGACATGGTATGTTTGATTTAACAATTCTTGATTATTCCTATATCGTGATATTGTTGGCGTCAACAATATGGGCGACAATTCGTGGCGGTATATATGAAACGGTTGCAACAATATCATGGGTTGTGGCGGCAATAACGGCGCGATTTGTGTCGCCATTGTTGGACCGTCTGTTTCAGTCGTGGTTTGGGTTATCTGAATCCACAGTTGGGACATTGGTGGCATCATATTTTATTGTGTTTTTTGTAATATTATTGGTTGTTGGCTTTTTCAATCAGAAGTTACGCGATAAAATCCAGGCCAGCATGATGTCCGTCATGGACCATACATTGGGGGTGATATTTGGCATTGTTCGTGCGGTTGTGTTTATGGGGGTGTTTTATTGGGTTGCATTGTGGTATTTTTCCGACATTCCGCATGCGCCACATTGGTTTGCCGATGCGCGCACCCGTCCCATAATGCAGGTTACCGCCGTAAAATTGGATGATTGGTTTTTCCCCGGCCCACGCAGCAAATTGTTGCAACGTGATATGGACGGTTCGCGTGCAGCCCAGAGCATATATGATAATCTGATAAATCCGCGTGTTGTTGATAAGTCCAATGCGCCGACATCCAATGGCGATAAGCGGCCATCGACCCCGGATACATCAGATGAAACCGGATATAAAAATTCTGAACGGTCCGCGTTGGAAAACCAACTGTTGCAGATAGAATCTGTTGCAAATGCGGTTGAACAACGTGCCGCCGAACGCGAAAAACAAGAAAATAAAAAGTAAGAAAAAACGGAATCAATCGATTCCGTTTTTTTTTTACTTCTGGTGCCGGTTATCGGACTTGAACCAATGACCTACTGATTACAAATCAGCCGCTCTACCAACTGAGCTAAACCGGCAACGTGCTTGTAATTATACATACGCGCGCAACCAAAGCAAGTAAAAATTTGCGTTTTATAAAATAAATCTTGAAAATGATGTTTAAGGGGTTAGTATTCAGATTATGATAAAATTACCAGAACTTTTGGCGCCGGCGGGAACGTTGGACGCATTTAAAACCGCAATTTTATATGGGGCGGATGCCGTATATGCCGGATTGCCGGGCTTTTCAATGCGGGCGCGCGCAAAAATTACCACCGAAGAGGTTAAAACAGGTATAGAATTGGCGCATGCCGCCGGCAAAAAGGTGTACTTGGCATTTAATTTATTCGCGCATGATAATGAATTTGCAAATATGCCGCGCGTGTCTGAAATAATAAATTATCTGAATCCAGATGCGTTGATTGTCGCCGACCCTGGGGTTTTGATGTGGGTGCGCGAACATCACCCAAATATGCCGATACATATTTCAACCCAGGCGAATATTTGTTCGGCGGAATCTGTGCGGTTTTGGCAAAGGGCAGGCGCGTCTTTGTGCGTCCTTGCGCGTGAGGTTTCACACAACGAATTCATATCTATTCGGCGTGCGTGCCCAGATGTAAAACTTGAAATATTTGTGCATGGCGCAATGTGTATGGCGTATTCGGGTCGTTGTTTGTTGTCAAACTTTATAACGGGTCGTCCGGCGAATCGTGGTGCGTGCGCGCAACTGTGCCGATGGAAATATGATGTCGTCTTGCGCGAACACGAAACCGGCGTTGAAATGCCAATAACCGAAGACGAACGCGGCGCATATATTATGAACAGCAAAGATTTGTGTTTGATGCCGCGCCTTGCCACGGTATTGGAATCCGGTCCCGATTCGTTAAAAATCGAGGGGCGCAATCGCAGCGAATATTATGTTGGTTCCGTGGTGCATGCGTATCGTTGTGCGATGGATGCGTATGCGCGTGACCCGGCGGGTTTTGACCCGCGCCCATATATGGAAATGTTAAATGTTTTGGAATCGCGTGGATATACAACGGCGTTCTTTGATGGGCCGGTGCCACCTGATGCACATAATTACGAATCTACGCGGTCATCGTCTGAATATCATGCCGCCGGTGTCGTAACCGCGGTAAATGATGCGGATATAACGTTGGAATTACGTAACGATATCCGCCCGGGTGAAGAAATTACATTTGTTTTGCCGAACGTTGAAAATGGCCCAATGGTTAAACTAGCAAACATTGTCAATGCCGCAACAAACATGTCGGTTGATAAATTGGCTGCGGGCATGGGCAATTCTATAAAAATTCCGCGCACGTGGATTGCGGCGGAACATTTGGGCAAAATTGTTCCGTATGTATTGGCCTATAAACGTAAAAGAACGGTGCCCTAATGCGCTTTGGTTGATAACACATATTTGCGATACAGTTTGGCTAAATCATCTGTTTCGCACGACAATTTATCACCCATCCGGCAGGTTTGACACCCAATAAAAGAAATCTCGGGATATTGCATTTTCTTGGGATATTGGATTCATTGTTACCACTGTATCTGATGAATCATGTTGTCTTATGTTTGATTCCAATTTTTGTTTGCACGCGTCGATTTTGGTATTTATTGCATCAATGTCACCAGATGTCTTTGTAAACGTATCCCGTGCCGTATGTTTCATTGATGCCTTGGCCTGGGGTTGGCGATGCGAATCATAAAAATCCACAACGTATTTTATTGCCGGGCCATTATGATGTTTTGAAAAATTCATCAAAAATGTCCCAATTTCGCGCAGAGCCAGATACCACGAATCACCAACAGTGTGACCGGTTGCCTGATATTTTTCCGCTATTGCGTTATACAGATTCATATAGGCCTTGCCCAACGTGATTCGTGTTAATGTTGATAATTTTTTGTTGTTGTTCATGGTCGCTTTCCGTGTTGTGATTATGTGTTATCTTTTATGTGTTCGTTCGCGTTCATGCGTGTTATCATGCGTTCGTGTGTTTTGTGGTCGACTGAATTCATAGGTAACTTTGCGTTGTGCATCCGTGTCGGGTGTTGCGTTAATTATATCGTAAATTGTTTGGCGACCAACACGTATCAACATGTTTGCGTGATTACACAGTTCGGCTTTTTCTGTTTCATTGTTAAACTGTGCAATTGATTTTCGTTCATTACTAATCAGCATTTTATTATTCCAGCGTGTTCTGTGTTCAAACACGGCGATTCGCAGATATTCCACCACGGGCGAATTATTTGGTATTTTAAATAATTCATCGCGCATATCATCCAATGCACGCGTCCACGCCGCCAATAAATCGCCCCCATCAACCCATAACAATAAACTGCGTCCCAAAAACAGCGATTCCAACGCATCATTGATTTTTGCGCGTACATCGGGTGACACGTTTGTAATGTCGGTCATATTACGGTCTGAACCCTGCAACATAGACAATAACTTAGATACGTTTGATTCCATAATCTGTATGCTCCATCATAACGCCCACTGTGTATTATATAGTGCGAACTAATTGATTGTAAAGTGCGAGTTTTAAAAATTGATATATAAACATTTTGACAATCGTAAAAAGTTGCGTCATGATACTGTGGTTATATTCTCATCCAAAGGTACTGTTGCCAATAATGGGCGGTGCGGGGGTATAACACCAATCTTGCCAATAATGGGGGTTGGTCATAAACAATAAACAAAGGATTGTTAAATGAAAAAAATTTTGGGCGTTGCGGTTGCGACCGCGACAATGACAGGTTCCGTTATGGCGGGTGTTACAACGAATGTGGAAAATCCACTGTTTATACCTGCGGCGGGTCAGTTTGCATCCAGTACTGGTTTGGGGCTGATGTATAAAAAGGCGGATGGTACCGATGCAATGAAAATCAAAAATCGGGTGGGGGCCATAGAATTTCCAGTGTGGCGTGTCACCGAAGATTTTGAATATGGTATCACGGACCGATTGGCCACGTATGTATCATTGGGTTGGACGCAAAATGACGATATTGGTCGCAAGGGTATGCACCGTGGTCGGTTGGGACTGAATTATCGTATAATTGAAACATTAGATAATATTGTTTGGGATATGTATGGCGAAGCATACCTGTCTGGAATTTCCAAGATGAAAGGTTCATACGATATTGATGGTTTTAAGTATGATAATTTTTCAAATGGTCGTTGGGGTGCCATGTTGGGAACCAAAGTTGGCAAAAGATGGTCTAATTTCACGGCATCGTTGTTTGCGGAATATTTGCAAACATTTGGTAACCATAACAATACAATCAAATTAAAAAGATTTGATTTGACCGCAATGGGATTTGGTGTCCAAAATGCGTCTGCATTGGGATTTCCGGATGAAATTGCCGTTGATTTGAAATCGACCAAAGAAATCACCGTTGGTACGAACGTATTTTATCAATTGAATCACAGATGGTCATTTGGTGGCGGATTCCGATTTGTTGAACATACGGATAATGGTGTAAAATCTATTCATACCGATGTGTCAAATGCGCATCCGATGGTTGTTAATGGATTGTTGTCCCAAATTCATGACATGAATGATGGTTGGGATGAATACATATTGTCTGGGGTTGTTGCAAACCAGGTCACGGACAGTTTTCAAATTGCCTTGGTTGCCGAATACACGTTTGACCATGCGCATCAAAACTCTCAAAATGGTACAGATATCAAGGCCGAAATTGGTGTTCGTGCCAATATTGTCTTTTAATTTGTGCCAAATATGATGTAATGACGGGTTCTGGATGGACCCGTCATAGTATTTTTCATAAATATGTAAAAAGGGGCTTTTTTTAATCTTGGATTTATGATATAATACCCGCAAGAGGGTATAAAGACGAGAATGAAAAAAGTCAATATTCCGGCCATTGTTATGATGTTTTCTGTGCCATTTGCCGGCGCAGTGGGTGCGGCGTACCCCGTCAATCAACAACAATATATACAGCAGTATCAGCAACAATATGCCCGTGATACGGGCTATTCGCGTTCGGTGGTAAAATTGCCAACGACAAATGGTACGGTTTTGACGGTCAATTCTGGGGCCGCGGCCGCGCCAACGCGCATAACCGGTGCGTTGCCAAATATTGGTGCAACGGCAACGGCGGCGGGACGTAAATATTATATGCCGGCGGATTATGACCGCCTTGTGGATAGTGGTTTGTACATTGGTATTTCTGTTGCCTATGCGGCCAGTATTAGCGGTTCTATAACCGCGGATTATTCGGGTGAAAAAGATGCGTATGTTGTTCCCGGGGCTTTTGCCGCGGCGAATTACGAGACCGATACCGTTTTGCCACTTCAGGCATCTGTGGGGGCAACATTAAATAATGATTTTCGTGTTGATTTTTCATATACCCGTTACTCGGGGCTAAGTTATCCTAGTTCGATAAACACCGCGGATTATACCGGTGCGGCGACGGTTCCGGCATCGGTTGAAGGTGGTGCAATCACCGCCAACACAACAATGTTGAATATTTATTATAATCTGGATTCATACACTGGGTATGTGGCGGGTGGTATGTTACGTCCATATATCGGTGTTGGTGTGGGGATATCATTAAATACGATTGCGGACTATGTGATTTATGATGATTCTTACTATGCCGTTATCGAAGATTTGGCAACGACGGTGAACAAGGCCGGTTTGTTAACGGGGATATCTGATGTATATGCGTACCATAATGGTGGTACCAGTGAACAATTGGCATTTATGGTCGAAGGTGGTATAACAACCGACCTTGGTGGTGGTATCAAAATGGATTTTTTTGCACGTTATGCTAATCTGGGGCGGGTCAAGACGTCGGGCAGTATTGTATTGTCCCAAACCGAATGGCTATCCGATGGCTATGGTAACGAAGTTGCCGCCGATTATGATAGCGTATTCCATTATACCAATTGGTATGAAAGTGGGCGTTTGGGGATAATTGATGTTGGTGCGCGCCTAAGATTACAGTTCTAGGGATGTTTAAATGAAAAAAAG
>CAMVAR010000012.1 GCA_947165555.1 uncultured Pseudomonadota bacterium
TGTTCGTTGCTCTGTGTTGACAATGGTTACCACATTGGCGGCTATCAACGCAAATGCGGCGATTCGCGTTGGGAATTTATCGCGCAATTATGCCGGTACGTATAAAAATACGGCGGCCCTTGAACAGCAATACTATGATTCAATTGCAAATACGTCGGTTGATACACCAATAGAGGTTGAATTGCCGGTTCGTGTTGCAAATGCTGAATTGGCGGACCAAATACGTCGTGGTGTGGAAAATGAATCCGCGGATATTGACGCGTTAAATCGTTGCGCCATGATTTATCCCGAAGGCGAATTTGAATGGGCCAAGCCAACAATCGGCCGTGGTGCGGGTGGGCGTGAAACGTGTGTCGCGGTCGTGGAAATGCGCGCAAGGACGGCGAACAGTTCAAACGAAATTATCACGGCGCGTGGTAAAATGGCGGTTGGTGATGCAATAACGTGCAATATATCCAGTTTCCCGGCCAGTTCATATTTGCCAGATATTGCGTCTGTTGTATTTCCTGCGGACCGTGCGCCAACCCGTGAAGATGTTATCCGTGTCTTAAACGAAGAACAGAAACAAAAAGCCGGTATAAAAATTGCGGCAGCGGCGGTTATTGGTGCGTTGGGTGGCAATGTGGTCGGCAAAAATGACCCGAATCAAGATGGACTTTTGGGGACCAGCAAATCAAAGTTAGCAACAACCGCGGCGGGCGCGGCGATTGGCGCGGCCGTCATGACGGCCAGTACCATGTCTGGCAAAGTTGCCGGTGATGTCATATTGCACGGTGGGGTAAATGCGGCGGCGGGCGGTATTGTTGGCAATATGATGGCCAGTGGGGACAGCGTTTTGCGCGTTGAATCGTGTAAATATAACGGCACCGACACAAAATGTTTGTGGGGAAACGTAATTAATACCGCAACATTTGAAGACGGCAACAAGACCGTTTATTATGACTTTATTGATGATAATGTATATGTCTGCAAGGCGGTGAACAGCACCAAAGATTGTGAACGTGCATATAACCTGATTGTGGACAAAATAAATACCACTAGCGGGCTTCAGGCGTTAACACTGTTTAAAACCAAAACTGCCCAAGACAGACAAGCTGCGATTAATGACCAAAAATACATTTTTGATGCGACAAAAAAAGAAATGGATAGCGCATCAGGCACCGGTCAAATTGTTTTGGTTGATTCCGCAAACGTTAAAAAAACAGATGGCGCGGCAATTCCGGCGGTGATTGTTAATTTTCCCGATTCTGCATTCGGGACCAAGACCAAAGATTGGTACGCGTGGAAATCAACAAATGCCAAAGGGGCCATAATATGCAAGCGTGACACCGCGGGTAATCCATCGGATTGCACGGACGCAGACAACAAACCATTATTTGACATGGATAAAGTTGAGTTTAGACCATACAGTGTTGACCCATCCGACGGTGATGTCGTTGACTTTACGAACAAGGCTCGTTTGGGCTCTACATTAAAGGGGGCCGGTATTGGTGGTGCATTGGGTGGTTTTTCCGGATACCAGGGCGCACAAAGTGATATAGAGGAACGTTTTTCCCAGGCAACCGCTGAATATAATGGTTCGTTGGAAAAGTTTTATTGTGCCACTGGTCGAAAATTCTTAGAGTTCTATAATAGCGAAGTGATTTTGCCGCCCATGCCGTCGAAAACAGAATAAAAAAACGCCCAAACGGGCGTTTTTAAATTGCATTTATTATTTCCATTACACGCCGTGGAACATCAACAATTTTCACACGTTCTTGTTCCATTGTGTCGCGGTGGCGCATTGTCACCATACCGTCTTCCAATGTTTGATGGTCAACGGTTATGCACACCGGCGTGCCGATTTCATCATGCCGGCGATAGTTTTTACCAATGTTACCCGAATTTTCTAATTCTATGCGCCCGATGCCAAGTGCGCGCAAATCGTTTTCGATGTTTTCGGCCAATCCCACCAATTCCGGCACATTGCGTGCCAATGGGATAACCGCCGCCTTGACCGGGGAAAGTTTCGGTTTCAATTTCAACACGGTGCGCGTTTTACCGTCGGCCAGTGTTTCTTCGGTGTATGCCTCTATCATCAATGCCATCATTGCGCGGTTCACACCCATTGCGGTTTCAATTACATACGGGATGAAACTTTCACCCGATTGCGGGTCGGAATAGGCCAATTTAACGGTACTGTCGCGGTTTTCCATAACATGCGCGGCAATTTTGAATTCGTTTTGCGATTTTGTATGCGAACCCAAATCAAAGTCTTGGCGATTGTGCACACCTTCGACTTCGTCAAATCCGTCCGGAAATTCGTATTCAATATCGCCGGCGGCCTTGGCATAGTGCGCTAATTTTTCATGCGGTGTGAAACGCAGTTTGTTTGCCGGAATTCCCAACACATTGGTCCACCATGCAATTCGAATTTCGCGCCACGCGGCAAAGTATTTTTCATCATCACCCGGACGCACAAAGTATTGCATTTCGGCCTGTTCAAATTCGCGCATACGGAACACAAATCCGCGCGGTGAAATTTCATTTCTAAATGCTTTGCCGATTTGAACAATGCCAAATGGTAATTTATGCGGCACCGAATCCAAAACATTTTTGAAATTGATATATGTTGTGGTCGCCGTTTCCGGTCGCAGGTACGCATTTATTTCGCCATCCGCTACCGCCCCAATGGAAAGCCCCATCATTAATTGATATTCGCGCGGTGGCATTAAATCGGTTGAACCGCAGTTATCGCATTTTGTTTGGTCGCGCATTTTATCTTGGCGCATGCGGGCACCACATTTTTTACATTCAACCAATGGGTCGGAAAAACCGCCTTCGTGGCCGGAATATTTCCACATTAACCGGTTTCCAATAAGGGACGCATCCAAACCTTCGATATCATTGCGGGAATATACCATCGCATTCCACCACGCGTTGCGAATGTTGCGCATTAATTCCACACCGTATGGGCCATAATCGTATGTTCCACCCATTCCGCCATAGATTTCAGAACCCGTAAAAATAAACCCGCGCCGTTTGCACAGTGCCACAATATCATTCACATTTTTTGCCGGCATAATTTCACCCTTTTTGTTTTTATCAAACAAAGTATTATATTTTCTTATGCGTTTTGCAACCGTTTTCGATAGAATTTTACTATTTTCCAAAGGAATATTTTATTTTAATTAGACCAAAAATATGATACAATTGACATAAAAGGAAATAACAATGATATCGGACTTCTTGGATTCTTTTAACAAAACAAATCTTGCAGAATTATCGTTGCCAGAACTCGTTCGGATTGATGATATTTTGACATACTATGAAAACACCACAGATTTATCCGCCCAACGCAAAAGAATGAATCAGGAACTTGAAAAACGGGCCAGGGGCGACGATGGTTTTAGAGGCAAAATACATGAAATTAAAACCGGTTATAAAGAAGAAAATTGGCGCGGTCATGGATTATCTGCGGACCGATTGGCAAAATATAAGAAACGTGAACAGTACGGGTGGAACCCCAATTTCGCGTGGAAATTTCATTTGGATGTTGTCCCGAACAGAAATCATCCGGTGACCAGGGCAATATCGGACTTTCTGATTGATTTGTGTGTGACACATAAAATCGCATCTGGTGGATACAATGGCAAAGGTATGACCGTATATGTGGGCAGTTATGATGATATATGTAAATTAGCCCACGTAATCCAAGAAAAATTTGGTTCAAAAATATCAAAGCCACCATTTTATACAAACCAGGTAGCCGAAGAACACGAATTTGAACCAACCGTCTATGGCAGATTTTGTGTGGAACATTACGGGGATTATCCTATGGACAATATAGGTATAAGCCCAATAGCTAATCTTGGTAATGTGCCAGCTTTGCTTGAGTCAATTAAAATAGCAAAGCAAAAAGCAAACGAATTGGGTATAGTAAAAGAAGGGAGCGGAAGACATCCTAATGGTTTTTTTGATAAATTAGGTTTTATGTGGAGTGGTCAAAATCGTGATGAGGCTGTACTAACCATCTATTGTTCGCATAAATTGTATGTTGTGGTGTTTGGGCAATATTATTGCGGAAAATATTTGCGGGCATTTGAAAATAAATTCTTTGGTGATAAAATCCCGGCACTTGGTACGCCGGAACGTCAAAAATGGGACGTGGTCGCGGATACATTTGTTCAAGAAGCCCAAAAACGAAATGTTTTTGAAAAATTCAGAAGCAAGGCGCGTGGTTATGTTCCATTGGATTTAAGTCGTTTAAATCAAGAAAATGAAAAAGTATTTGAATACATGCAAAATAATAACGCACGAAAATAAATATCGCCCCAATCGGGGCGATTTACATTCTTGTTGGTACGCCAACCATTATTGTGCCGGGGCGATTGCCGAAACCGGACAAATGGATGCGCATGTTCCGCACGATACGCACTTTGCCGGGTCGATTACGCATTTGCCGTCCGGGCCAACACTGATTGCCGCGACCGGACACATGCCCATGCACGAATGACATCCGATACATTTACTTGGGTCAATTTTATATGCCATGTCTTTTCTCCATTTTTGGTTCATCAATGTGAATTTATACCACTTTAATCACGATTAAGCAAGCCCATAACATACTGAAACATTGCAATGAAAGAAATATACAGATGCAATGCACCCAACACCGCCAATTGTTCCTGGGTCGTGTCGTCGCGAACCGCGGCGTATGCCCGTTTAAGTGTTTGCATATCGTACGCTGTAAATAATGCAAACACCAATACGCCAATTGCACATACGATTGTTGATGCAATTCCGCCCAATGGCCAAATCATAGATATAATTCCAACCAAGATTAGCCCAATCATGCCCATCATCAAAAAGATTCCTAAAAATGACAGGTTTTTTGCCGTCTTGTATCCAAACATCGCCATAAAGGCAAACATCAGTGCCGCAATAACAAACGCCCAAACAATTGACGCCGGATTCACGGCCAGACCGCCCCAAATCAGCGGAGTTATGGCAAAACCTATCATTATTGCATAAATAAATAACATCAATGCCGCCACCGCCGGTCGCATGGAAAACGCCCGAACCTGGGCCCAGATGGATATTGCCAATCCGCCAAACAACATAATGTAAAAGAACGGTGTCATTCCCCCACCGGATACCAGCAATCGAATTCCGCCCATATAAATTGTGACGAATGTTGTAATTGCCGTAACCGCGACGGCACCGAACATTAATGTAAATATTTTTCGCAAATATAAATCAATTCCGCCGGCACGAACCGAACTGTTGGATTGCGATTTTGTAACGTGTTGTACCATGTTTTTCTCCTTGTTATTCACATGAAAATATAATACACTTAACGCGTATTTTCAAGATATAAAAATAAATTACAAGGAGATAATACATGGCTAGTCGTAGTTATGAACAAAAACATGCACCCCGGAAACCAGATTTGTTCAGCGATGTATCAGAATCTGGCAAGCGGGCCAAGGCATATAGTTTGTTAAGGCAAAAATCCGATATCTTACAGGCACTTTTAAAACAAGAACAGGGCGGCAATAAATTAGATGCCGATGAATTGGCTAAAAAGAAACGGTTAATTGAAATAATTGAAACACAGTTGGCTATATACATCAATAAACGTGGTAATAATGTCAAAATGATAAATTTGTGTCAAAAATTGTTGTGTGAAAACCAGGGACGTTAAATATGCAAATTGTGCTTAATCAGATTTCACCGGTTGCGTTTTCGGTGTTGGGTTTTCCGGTGCGATGGTATGCGTTGTCATACATTATTGCGTGTGTGGTGGGATATTTTTTTGTGCGTTATCTGGCGCGTCGTCCCGATAGTGGCTTAAATTTTGATAAACGTGATTTTGATGATTTATTATCATGGGTGATTTTGGGTGTTATCATTGGTGGGCGTTTGGGATATGTGTTGATTTATAATTTTCCATATTACCTGGGGCATCCATTGGAAATCTTTGCCGTATGGCGTGGCGGAATGAGTTTTCATGGCGGCCTGGTTGGTGTTATTGCGGCGATATTTTTATTTACCAAGAATTTATGGCGTGGGTTAGGTTTTTTGGATTTGGTTGCAGTTGTTGCGCCAATTGGGCTATTTTTTGGGCGTATTGCGAATTTTATAAATATGGAATTGATGGGACGTGTGCCAAATTCAGATTCTGCAATATGCGTAATATTTGATGGTGTGTCCACCGAATGTCGCCACCCCAGCCCATTGTACGAGGCCACCACCGAAGGTCTTATATTGTTTATAATAATGATTTGCCTATATAAATTCACGCGTCTGCGGACGCATCCGGGGGCATTGTCGGGTGTATTTGGTATGTGTTATGCCGGTTTTAGAATGTTTTGCGAACAGTTTCGTGCCCCCGACGCACAAATTGATTTTTTAATGAATGGATGGCTAACCATGGGCCAGTTATTGTCCGGCATTATGTTTATTATTGGCGCGGGATTGTTTGTATTCGCAATTCGTCGTCGTCCCTAGGTTGTTTTTTACGCCGACCTGTTTGCATGATAGGATATGAATCGCCGCGGACAGTTCGACCATATCTGGTTCGTATGCCGGATGTTTACGCAAAAACGCCCGAATATGATTCAGCAATAACATCTGTGCCATCTTTATCTCCTGTGTTTTTTTATTACAAAAAAACCACCCGAAATATATTCCAAGTGGTTGGAGTTTTCACGCAAACACAGTTTTGCGGTGCTTATTCAACATATTCACACCACTCCAACCATGGGTTGGAGATTTTACGTCTGTCCAGACGACCGTGTCGGGCGTGAAATACCCACAGACAAAACCCTTGTCTGCAAGTGCATGATACCAACCAATTCAAAAAAAATCAATTGGTATTAAACCCCAACAAAAAACCACCCGAAATAAATTCAAAGTGGTTGGAGTCAAAATCACAATGCAGTATTGCTGTGCTTATTCAATATATTCACACACTCCAACCATGGGTTGGAGATTTAACGTTTCTCTGAACGACTGCATTGGAAATTTTGACTCCAACAGACATAACACCTGCCTGCGATTCCAGCATAACATTTTATATCTAAAAAGGCAAATTTATATTTTTATAAAAAAATACTTGATTTTATGATTTCGTCGGTATATTATATCGGCACGGCATTGGGGTTGTAGCTCAGCTGGTTTAGAGCGTCTGCCTGTCACGCAGAAGGTCGCGGGTTCGAGCCCCGTCAATCCCGCCAGTTTTTTTTGTGTAAGTTCCGGCCCCATCGTCTAATGGTTAGGACACCGCCCTTTCAAGGCGAGAATCCCGGTTCAAATCCGAGTGGGGCTGCCAAGATTGATTTAGACCCTTCGAGATAAATAAATCGAAGGGTTTTTTCACAGAAATCTGCAGTTTTTCACCGTCATAGATACAGTTCAAAAGTAAAATTTTCAAAAGTTGGTTTTTTTCGGTTACTTTTGAACTCTCGAATGCTTTTATACCAAATGATAACAGCTTGATTATTCTCTTAAGTATAGCCTCTGCACGTTCTTGAGATATAGATATACTTGCCATATCTTCCGCAACTTTGGCTTCTTGTTTGCATAAGTCCTCATTTATTAGATCATATTCAGCTCTTGTAATAATACCCTTTACAACAGATTTTAGGTAATCTTTCCTTTCTTCTTCAATACGTTGTTGTTCTTGTTGGAGTTTATTTAATTCATTTTTGTTAGTGTCCAGTTCTTGCTGAATCTCTCTTTTGATTGCAGGTTGATAGATTTTTAGTATTTCTGGATCAAAATGTAGCTTGTCCAACACTTCTTTTTTTATTTGATCCAGGAATTTGTCTTCGTTTACCTGTTTTACATCACAGGGTGTTGTTGTAGATGCATGTGAACACAATAGGTATCTATATGTTTTTCCGTTTGCTTTCTTTTTCTCATAAGGTGTCATTTTACATCCACATTTGCATTGGATAATATTGCTCAAAACAAACACCTTTGAATTATATTGATTCGGTTTAGGGGCTTTTTTATTCTTTTTATCCAAAATAGACTGAATTTTCACATAAGTATCAAGAGAGATTAGTCTCTCATAATTATGCTCATAAGTTACATTGTTTTCTGTGAAGTATCCACAATAAAATTGATCGTGAAGTATAACACCCATGCAACCTGGTTTTATAATATTACCTCTTTTGCTTGTAAGTCCAAGTTTTTCTGCATAATCACAAAGAGCTTTTTCAGTATAGGTACCTTTTGCAAATTCTAACAATATTTTTTTGACCAGATGACCTTTATTTTTATCTAAGACGATTATTTTTTCACCAGTTGTTTTGTCAGTTGTATTTAAATAACCAACGGGGGCTTCTCTAGCATATTGTCCATGTTCCATTTGATCAACTCTGGTTTCTATTACCCTTCGCCCAATCATACGAGACTCACGTTTTGCATATGTAACAGCGATTTCCCAATTTGCAAGTTCATCTGGAGTTGATCTAGATGTCAAAACACAGAAACAATCAATAAGATGAATTTCTATTTTGTCTTTTTTCCGTAATTCATCTAGTTCAAGGCAATCTTGCCGAGTTAATCTGTCTATTCTGCTAACAATTATTGCTGTTTTACCTTTTTGAGTGGCTAGATATTTCAAAAACTGTTTGAATTTGTTACGATGTCCTTTTGATGCACTTTCTATCAATCTATAAGTGTCGGTTAGTTGATATCTTTTTGATTTGCAGTAATTTTCGATTATATTTTCTTGGGTATCTTGAGAAATTCCATGAAGTCCTTGCTTTTTTGTAGATACTCTAATAAAACCTATATAAGTTATAGATTTAGTGGGGGCTTTTTCATCTTCTTTTATTTTTTTTATGCTACTATTTGCCCGTAGTGATTTCAAAAGCTTTTCATCCCTGATACTAGCCATTGTTAGCCTCCTGAGCTATTTGTGTTTGGGTAACTTTATCAAAATATTCATTCAAATGTTCTATTTCTTGATCTATTTCTTCATCTGATTTTGTTTGTCCTAGTCTTTCGGCTTTCTTTTTTAGATATTTCCGTAATTGTTCCGTTTCATCACTAGCCAGGGTCAAAATAAAGTATTGTGTAACCTTGTAATAAACCAATATTTTATGCAGCAATATCTTTTTTATAAGAGTTAAGGCTTGTCGCTTGATCGTGTTTGGTTTATCCGAATATTGCCATCCCTCTATCAACTGATCATAAATATCAGCTAATATTGGTTGTGAAAGTATATCTCGTTCTGTCATAGTGCATCCTTTTACATATTTTTATCATCTACATAATAGATTAGCATATTTAATTATTTTGCCAAGAAACTTTAAGTACATACTTTTTCAAAAAATAAAAATTAATTATGCAAATTATACAAAGTTTTCCAAAACCAATAGTTCTATACAAACATAAGCACCAATTTTTGGATGACGAACTCGATTCTTATCCGCAGAAAATCGGGAAAAACAAGATAGAACCACAAACCTGCTGGTGTCTTCTAATATACAAAATAAAAGGATTACAAAGATGAAATTTGAAAATCTAAAGTTAGAAAAAGTGATATTCAGTAACACGCTCAAAAAGAGATCTTGGTATAGATTCAAAATAGGTGATCATTTGTTTACTTATCCTAGATGTTATCAAGAAGTCATAGATGAATTTCGTAATGAATGCGAAGAAGAATTGAAAGGCTTGTACAGAAACCATGAAATCAAACTTACAAAGGAACAAGAAGCCTGGAAAAACCACTTAATGAAAACCAAATATTCTTTTTTTCTGACTATCAAATTGCCCCACACAAATCAGGATGGATACAGAAGAACAAGAAATCGCATAGAAGCTTTGGAATTATATAGAAAGCTGATACAAGAATTGGAAGAATATTTTAGCGGTAACAATTGGAAAAGAAATCCATTACAGTTCACAGGCGTAATAGAAAAAGGTAAAGCTGGGTTCTGGCATATTCATCTGGCAATTCCAAGTTCTGAAAATGATTTATATATCGCTGATAGATTATGTAAGTGTATTACCAAGCTGATCAATAAGCATAATTTTTATAAAACCGTGATAGATTTGAGGGCTGTGTATGATCAAGAAGGTCTTTGTTTGTACATGGTAAAAGAATTGCGAAAGCACCAAGATGAAGGTAGTGAGATATTTTATTTACGCAATCTGTTCAAAGGGATAAAGAAAGAACACTATATTGTACGCATGTCCTTGAAAGCATTAACTCTGTTGGTGAGGTTTGGATTGTGGATAAAGCATTTTTGGACATTTAATATAATCAATCCTACAAAG
>CAMVAR010000013.1 GCA_947165555.1 uncultured Pseudomonadota bacterium
AACAATAACCTGCCATGCAATATTTGCCCGCATCGCGGACCGTGCCATTTCACGTTCTGATGCCCCCATATCAGACAAATTCATACGTTTTAATTCGGCGTCAACATCTTTATCAGATGGGTTTATGCCAAAATTTGCGGCGTATGCAATTTTTACATTATCATCAATTATATGCTGTAATGCCTGGCGACGATTGTCTGTTGCGGTGTTACCCTGGCGCGCCATTAGTTTTGTTCGTGCGGTAATATCCGTATCTGTGACGGGGGTTCCGTTAACAGTTGCAACAACAGTCGCGCCATGTCCGCCCGTCGATAAAATTGCAAATATTGATGCCAATATAACGTGTTTTTTTATCATGCTGTCCCATCCTTGGTTATGTTTAATAGTGTTTGCCATCTATACTGATTCCAAACTTAAATTGAAACGTTGTTGTTCCAACATAGTCTTCTTTGATTGCGTTATCGCGCCGATACCCAAAACTAAGGTAATAGCACGGATGTTCATAATATAGCGCACCGGTATGCTGTTGAAATCGGTCATTTGTCATATTGTAAATTGCATTCCACCGTACAGACCATCGGTCGGTTATGGCAACCCCCACACCACCGGCAAATTCATGAATCGATTCGGCCTGGGTTTGGGCATCAATAAATTGTTTTGACCAAATATGCCCCATATTAAAGAAATTTCGCGACGTTCCCAGAACAATATTATTTTCAATATGACGCAACCCCAGGTTTTCTTTGGCCAGCCGGAATCGTGTATACAGATTTAACCAGCGCATGTTATTGTACCCAATGCGCCCCACATAGTCCGATTGACCATTGTGAAAACCACTGTTGGGGTCGGTATCTTCGCGTTTTGTAAAATCATACGATTGCCCCAAAAACGTTTCGATTGTTTGCCCATCTGAATCGAATGCGGACCATCGCAAACCATAATCGGCAAAAGTGCCATTTTCCCATAAATCCAACCCAGAAAACCGATTCGATGAAAACAGCGTTGCGTCCGACAATAACGCACCAACCGAATCATTGTTGATTGCAAATTGCCCATCGCGAATATGCCGCATAAATGTAATGCGGGCGCGCGGTTCTAAAACCTGGGTCAGATTTTCGGATGGTCGCAACAATGGCAACCCCCATTCTAAATATCCACTGGGCAAAAATCGGTTTTTCATTCCCGAATATATGTCGCCATTAACCATGGTTGTATTGTCAAAGTTATACAAATCGTACCGTGTTGCGACACTGGCGGTTAATCGGTTACCCCACATTAACGTCCATGGCGATGTTATTCGCGCTTCGCCAATCATGCGTTGTGATGAAATACCATCGCCGACAATACCCAACATGTCGCCGGTAAATATCGCATACGTTTCGGCAAATAACGGTGCCGTTTGATACACGCCATGAATATTTGGCAAAATATTCCCATCCGGCACGGAATAATTACGTGCATTATTACGCAGTTCTTGGAATATATGTGCATCGGCCACAACATAGCCCGATTGCCCGAACAATTCCACCCGCGCCCCAGAATCCAGGTACGGCTGTTCACCATAAAAACCATACTTTTGCAGAAATGTATTATCTGATGCGCGTTCCAAAAATATTGTTGCGCGTGCATTTTGACCTAGTTCTATTATATCATCATTGAATATATACCACCGATTTTCCCCATCGCGATTATGTGTAAACGCGCCACGCGTGCGGTATTCAGAATGCACCATATTAAGACGGTGTTCCATTTGAAACAACGGATTTTCACGTGTCAGGTATGATAATGTTACCGTTGCATCATGTGTATCAGATAAATAAATATAAAATGGCACATTTACCTGGGTTCCCATTTTGTTTGTGGATGCCAAATTCGGCGTTAAAAAACCGGTCTTGTGTTTAACGCCAGGGTCGGGCATATCAAAGTATGGCAACCATAAAATTGGAAAATCATATGCCCTAAATACCATGTTGTAAAACGCCAACATGCGTGTATCTTGGTTATGTTTAACCTTTTTCGCAGAAATTTCCCACGCATCCCCAAAACTGTCACAATTTTTACATGCGGTAAATGTCGCATCACGCGCAATCGTAATATCACCATCGCGTTTTACATTATCTGATTCCAAATACACATGCGCACCCAACCACAACTGAATATCGTTACCACTGATTCCGCGGCCGTCGCGTGTCAAATAAGAATCACTCAACGTCATTTTTTGTCCAGACTTGTTCGATATTTCGGCCCGCCCAATTGTTTTAATTGTGTCATTTCGCAAATCATATTCAATTTTATCGGCCCGAATAAGCGTCGGTTGATTTAAATCAATCCCAATGGCGTGCACAGCACACGAAACAAACAGCCCAGATAAAAAAACCAAACATTTCTTCATTTACGCACCAACACCAGTATGATAATTACCGCAAGCACCCCAAATCCACCCGCCAACATCATCAAATCCGCAACGGAATACAACATGTTTGACAAAGACATAAACGCCGCCATCACAACAGACATCGTCACAACCGCGGCCGCAGGTGCCAAACTGGCCCGGCGTCGCAACAGCGACGAACGCAGTAATATTGTTACACATAATGCAACCAAAACAAAATTCATAAATGGCATAATTAAACGATTTGCCAATTCTGAAATAACGGTTTTACGCTGTTTTTCGGTCAAATCGGTATTTAGCGACCGAATCAATGCACCGGTTGTCATGCGTCGCGCCTTGAACGAAGAATTGTTGGTCTTTTCCGTCATACTTAAATCCATATCAAATGTGTCGAATGTACCGATAACCGTCGCCTTGTCGGATGCGTACAACGCGCCATCGGTCATTACAATTGACAATCCACGCAATGTTGACACCAACTTGCCCGTGCGTGCAAAAACAATCATTTGTGATTGGTCATTGCGAATATCTGATAACATGACCTGGTTTAAATCGTATCCAGAAACCTTGTCCACATAAACGACGCGTCCGTGGGTCAGTTCGGTAAATGTACCCTCTTGTAATTTCAAATGTGCCAATCCATATCGCAAATTCCATTGGGTATCATAAAACTTTGCCTGGGTTGCAGGCACAATCCAAACGTTTAAAATAATGTGTGCAATGGTAATAATTCCGGCCAATACCAATGCCGGCCGCGCCATTGTTCGCGGGGCCAATCCAGCACCGGCCATAACAACAATTTCATTATCGCCAATCAATTTGTTATATACAAACAGTGCCGCAATAAATGTTACAAAAGGCACAATGATGGATAAAATAAACGGAATCATCATCATGGTTAAACCCAAAAAATTCGTCAATTCTACCCCATAATTCATCAGGAATTTTACCATAGACATAATCTGGACCATCCATGCCAGGCCCGTCAGTATCAGCAACAGCATAATAAAAATCGCCACCAGTTGCCGTGTAAAATATCGGTCTATTATCTTCATTTGTATTCAGTATAAAGTCCAAAATCGGGGCCGTCAAATATATTTAACAAAATGTGTAAAAAACATTTGCATTTCGCCGATTCGGCATTATAATCAATATGTTCTTAGAATTTATATTTTAAGGGCGGGGCGAAAACCCCGCCCTTAAAGATAAAAGACGTCAAATAAACATAAGGAGAAAAACAAGATGTCATTTGTTTCTATGCCGCGCCAGGATTTATTATTGGCAATCGATTCATTGGCCGCTGAAAAGCAAATTGACCGTGAAACGGTCATAGAATCGCTAGAGGTGGCAATTGCCAAAATTGCAAAGCATAAATATGGCGAAGAATTTAATATTGTTGCAAATATTGACCGTAAAAATGGCGCAATTCATGTTAAGCGTTTGTTTGATGTCATTGAATCACCGGACGCGGTCGGCGAAGAATATAACCCTTCAACCATGTTGACCGTGGCCCAGGCAAAGAAATATGCAAAAAATCCATCGGTCGGCGATGTTGTCGAAGACCAATTACCGGAACCAGAATTTGGACGTATGGCGTTTCAAACCGCACGTCAAATAATGACCGCCCGTGTACGCGACGCAGAAAAAGGTCGTCAATACGAAGAATTCAAAGATAATATTGGTGATATCGTTAATGGTGTTGTTCGCCGTATTGAATTTGGTAATGTATATGTGGACATCAACGGCAAGGCCGAAGGCTATATCAAAGGCAGCGAATTAATCCCCGGTGAACGTTTGGCGGTTGGTGACCGTGTACGTGCGTTAATCATGGATGTTGCGCGTTCCAATACGGGACCACAAATCTTTTTGACCCGAACACATCCGATGTTTATGGAAAAATTATTCGTCCAAGAGGTTCCAGAAATTTATGAAGGTATTATTAAAATTAAATCTGTGTCCCGCGCCCCAGGTTCGCACGCAAAGATTGCGGTTGAAACGGCGGACCCATCAATTGATGCGGTTGGTATGACCGTCGGAATTAAGGGTACGCGTATTCAGCCCGTTATAAACGAATGTCATGGCGAAAAAATTGATGTTATTTTATATTCTGATGACCCGGCGGTATTTATTGTTAACGCAATGCAACCGGCCAAAGTTGCAAAAATCATCGTTGACGAAGACACACGTCGTGCAGTGGTCGTCGTTACCGAAGACCAACAATCTTTGGCAATTGGACGTCGCGGACAAAATGTGCGTCTGGCATCGCAACTAACGGGATGGACCATTGATGTCATGAACGAGGCCGAAGAACAAGAACGTCGCGCCAAAGAATTCAAAGAAAAAACCGAATTGTTTATTGCGGGCCTGGACGTTGATGAAATGATTGCACATCTTCTTGTTACCGAAGGTTTCCGCAGTATTGAAGAAATTGCATTCGTTGAATTATCTGAATTGGAAACCATCGAAGGATTCAACACCGAATTGGCGGTCGAATTACAAAATCGTGCCAAGGCATATCTGGAAAAAATTGAACAAGATTACCTAGAGAATGGGCATAAATTGGGTATGACCGACGATTTATTAAAATTTGATTTTATCAAACGTCCAATTATCATGAAATTAGGTGCCGCGGGTATTAAATCACTGAACGATTTGGCGGATTTGGCGTCTGATGAATTGGTTGAAATTTTGGGTGAAGATACGATGAGTGCGCGCCTTGCCGGTCGCGTTATTATGAAGGCCCGCGAATTGGCGTACGGCATAACACAACAAACCGAAGAACAACAATAACGGATTGAAAAAAACAAAGGACCATAAAATATGGCGACACTAACACTTGGAAAATCTGTGACACTGGACGCGGTGCAAAGCAAAAAGGGCGATTCTGTATTTGTGGAACGTCGTCGTCGTGTTGTTACACCCGGTAGCAAAGAATTACGTGAAGAACCCGTTGCGCCGGCGGCGGCACATAATCCGGCCGATGAAAAATTGCGTGCCGTACTTCAAGCGGCGCATGCCCGTGAAGAAGAACGTAAAAAACGCGAAGCCGAAGAGGCCGCCGCGCGCGCCGCGCGCGAGGCAGAGATTGCACGCGAATCCCGTGAATACGAACAGGTTCGCGAACAATTAGCCGCACGCGAAAACACCACACCGGTTGCCGATGAAGAACCAGAACAGGTCGTTGCGCCGCGTGTTATACAACCGTCCAAAAAAAATCAAAATCGTCATTTTGATACAGATAATGATGGTGATGATATGCCGGCGATGAATTCGCGGCGCAATTCTAAATTTGGTGGCGCAAAAAAAGACTTCACAAAAACCGGCAAAATATCTTTGCATGATATTGTTATTGGTGGCGATGATGATGATGATGAAATTCGTCTGCGTGGCGCAAATCGTCGTCGGTCCGAAGCGTCACTTAAACGGTTCCGTGACAAGGCGCGCGCCATATTTAATGCCCCACAAAAGGTTTCACGCGAAGTTACATTGGGCGAAACAATTGTTGTCAAAGACCTGGCCGGGGCAATGGCGGAAAAGGTTGGTAATGTTATTAAAAAATTAATGGAAATGGGCATGATGGTGTCCCAAAACCAGTCTATTGATGCCGATACAGCCGAATTAATTGCCGGTGAATTTGGTGCAACGGTTAAACGTGTTGTAGTTAAGCCGTATGCAGATATATTGGAACGTGAACCAAATCCAGAAAATCTGCAACCACGTGCGCCAATTGTTACCGTTGTGGGACATGTTGACCATGGAAAAACATCGTTGCTGGATGCATTTCGTAATGCGAATGTTGTTGCCGGCGAAGCGGGCGGTATAACACAACATATTTCTTCGTACGAAGTAAAGACAAAATCGGGTGCAATTATAACGTTTTTGGATACACCCGGACACGAAACATTTACCGCAATGCGTGCACGTGGTGCGCAAATGGCGGACATTGTTGTATTGGTTGTTGCGGCGAATGATTCAATCATGCCACAAACCATAGAGGCAATAAATCACATCAGGGCGGCAAATGTCCCGTTTATTGTTGCGATTAACAAAATCGATTTACCCGAATCAAATCCGCAACGCGTTAAAACAGACCTGTTGCAACAAGAGGTCCAGGTTGAAGAAATGGGTGGTGATGTTCAATGTGTTGAAATATCGGCCAAACAAAAAATCGGTTTAGATAAATTAGAAGATGCAATTTTACTTCAGGCGGAAATGATGGACCTGCGCGCGGACCCGGATATGCCGGCGGTTGCCACCGTTGTAGAGGCCAAGATGGAACGTGGTTTGGGGGCGGTTGCCACCGTTATTATTCGCCAGGGGACATTGAAAATTGGCGACGTGTTTGTTGTTGGTGAAACATTTGGACGTGTTCGTGGTCTGATTACATCAAACGGCGAACGGGTAAAAATGGTTAAACCGGCCCAACCGGTGATGGTGTTGGGACTGGATTCCGTACCGGCGGCGGGCGACATGTTAAATGTGATGGAATCTGAATCACAAACCCGCGAAGTGGCCGCATATCGTATCCAGGCCGCCAAAAACAAGGAAAATGTCGTTAAACGTTCATCGTTGGAAGAATTGTTTGCAAAACGGGATGGCGACAAAAAACCAACATTGCCAATTGTTTTGCGCGCCGATGTCCAAGGCAGCGTAGAGGCAATTACCGACATGATTCGCGATATAAAAACAGACCGCGCAGCGGTGGAAATTTTATCGTCGGGCGTTGGACAAATTACCGAAGGCGACGTGCGCCTTGCCGCGGCATCGGGTGGCGTAATAATCGCATTCAATGTACGTGCCGATTCGGTTGTTCGTGATATGGCACGCAACAATGGTGTCGATATCCGTTACCATAGCGTTGTGTACCGCATTACGGACGAGATTAAGGAAATACTGTCCGGGAAATTGGCCCCCGAAAAGAAAGAAAATTTCATTGGATATGCCGACGTTATCGCATTATTTACCGTGGGCAAGGGCACGCGTGTCGCCGGATGTCGCATGACCGAAGGTACGATTAAGAAAGATGCCTTTGTGCGACTGTTGCGGGACAATGTCGTAATTTACGATGGTAAAATCGGCGAATTACGTCGTGAAAAGAACGAGGTTCGCGAAGTGTCCGGGGGCGTTGAATTTGGTATGAGTTTCGATAAATACAACGACCTAAAAGAAGGGGACCGCGTTGAATGTTATGAAATTCAAGAAATCAAGGCACAATTATAATTGTTATCTGTAAAAGAAATCGCCCGCTTGGGCGATTTTTTAATTACGCTTAAATGAATGTAACACCAAATGCTCTGGCGTTAGCAACATATGTTTACGTTGTTCGGCATCACGTTCGTCACTGTGTGCATCAAATTCCTCATATGCACGGTCAAATATCTGTGCCTTTTGACTATCGGGCAAATCCAATATATTTTCGCCCAATTTAATTTCATACCGTGGTCCCGCATGGGTCAATATTTTGCTTGCGGTAATTTTGCCTAGGCCCGCAATATCAAATGTGCATATACGCGTTCCGCGGACCAATTTCATATCAAGATTCAACCCCGCCACGGGGATGGCATTTAAAATATCTGTATAACTTGGAACTGACATATAAACTCCCTTGGTTATAAGAATAATAGCACATTTATTCCAAAAAATCGATAACTTTCTGAATTTAGTCGCTAAATGGATTTTCTGCCTTGTCGTATTCAATTGTGACAGGTAAATGTTCCCATTTTAATGCCGTTGCCAATCCACGCCGCAGATAGCGCGTATATGATTCTGGAATATCAGACGCCCCCCCAACATTGATAGATATGCGCATCGGGTGACGTCCGGTTTGGCGCGCGAATTTAATTTTCATTGGCCGTTTCAATCGCGACATTGGCGGTTGGCGTCGTTCAACCAATTCGCCAACTATTTTGTTAACCAGGCTGGTTGGAGCGGGTGCGTTCGAAATATCCCATTGTTCAAAAATTCGTCTAAACATGTTCTGTACACCCGTTCCGCGTTCTGCGGAAATAGCCAAAATCATTGGTTTAATAATTTGATGAAAAGAATTAGAAAACTGATGTTTTAATTTCAATAATTTTTCATCACGTTCAATTTCCGGTACCAAATCCCACTTATTCAATGCGACGCATAAAATCTTGCCGGCATCATAAACACGCGCGGCAATCCCCAACGCCTGGTTTTCGATATTTTTTGTCGCGTCAACAACCAAAATAACAACGTCTGATTTTTCAATTGCATCCAATGATTTTAACGCCGATAACGTTTCAACATCGTCATATACATTCGCCTTGCGGCGCAATCCCGCCGTATCCATCAATAAAATATCCCGCCCATAGAATTTGACCGGTATCTTAACCGTATCACGTGTAACCCCGGGTTCATCTTTGACGATTTGGCGATTCGCGCCCAAAATACAATTTACCAACGTAGATTTGCCAACATTTGGTTGTCCCAATATGGCAATCTTAATACGACGTTCTGGGGACTTTATTATATCGGATTCGTGCCGCGGTTCACCGACCGCCGCGACAATAAATTGATATATCGCATCAAACCCAGACTTATGTTCCGCCGAAATCATAACCGGGTCCCCAAACCCAAGTTTATAAAATTCATGCACGTCACCAATGCGGCGCGCCGATTCGGCCTTGTTCACCAGCAATATAACAGGCGCGTGTGTTTTGCGGCGCACAATTCGCGCCCAATTTACGTCGTCCGGTGTCAACCCAACACGACCATCCACCACAAACAACACCGCGTTTGCAGTTGCAATTGCGTCAATTGCCATACCGGTCGAATCGGCGGCAATACCATTTTTATCGTTTTCCAATCCGGCCGTATCGCATATTGTAACACGTTCGTCGTGTACGAATGTGCCACAAATAACATCCCGTGTTACCCCCGGGCGGTCATGAACAATTGCGTCACGCGTCCCAGTTAGCGCATTAAACAATGTTGATTTTCCGGTGTTTGGTCGTCCGGCGATTGTAATTTTAATCATGCGTTTTTCCATTGATTTTTTTTTATTATAAGGCAAAATTATAAATAATCAAGGCGAGGTCCCAAATGTTCAAGAAAATCAAAAACTGGTATACATCAATTCGTGGCGTTATTGTAAACCCTAAACGATTTTTTACAAAAATTGTTGCCGATGGCGATATTGAAGAGTCTATGTTCAAGGCATTTATCTATGGGCTGCTTGGTGGGTTGCTGGTATTGGGTATGCGTTTAATTGGCGGTGCAACGGTAACAATTAATTCTGTGTTTACGGCGTTGGTGATTGTACCGGTTATGGCGGTTGCATTGTTATTTGTTGGCGGCGGTTTAATGATG
>CAMVAR010000014.1 GCA_947165555.1 uncultured Pseudomonadota bacterium
TCATCGGCCAAATTTTTAATCAATGCCGGAATTTCCGACAATCCCGCCATTTTACTGGCGCGATAGCGTCGTTCGCCGGCAACAATTTCGTATTTATATTCCCTGCCTTGGACCGTGCGCAATAAAATTGGTTGCAAAACGCCCTTTTCCCGAATCGACGCAGTTAGGTCTGCTAAATCCGATTCGGTAAACGTTTTGCGTGGCTGGTCCGGATTCACACCAATCTGGACCAACGGAATTTGACGTACAACGACCCGGTCGCCCCCGGCCAAAATTGATATGTCCGGTGCCATACCGATTTCGCTTTGTAAATCATTTAAATTTCGTCCCAATCTTGACATAATTATTCACCTTTTTCTAATTTTTGAACAACTTCGGTTGCGACACGCAAATATGCCTGTGCACCGGTGGAATTAAAATCGTAGAATAACGCCGGTTTACCGTGGCTTGGGGCCTCGGCAACGCGTACGTTACGCGGAACTACCGTTTTAAACACCTTGTCACCGAATGTTTCACGAACGTTTTCTTCGACTTCGCGCGTAATTCCATACCGACGGTCGTACATAGTTAATAGCACGCCAAATACCGACAAATTTGGATTCCATTTTTGTTGAATACTATTAATACTGTTCACCAGATGTAAAACACCTTCTAGGGCAAAAAATTCGCATTGTAACGGTATAATAACATGATTTGCGGTTGTTAACGCGTTTAATGTTATGTATCCCAATGCCGGCGGACAATCCAGCAATATATAGTCATAATGTTCCAATATTGGTCGCAACGCATCGCGCAGACGATATTCTCGATTTTCTATGTCCAACAACTCAACTTCGGCCCCGGACAGTGCCTGGGTTGATGGCAAAATATGCAAATTTGGAATTGCGGTGGACAATATATTGTTTGCCGCGCTGTCCGTCCCAACCAGCACACCATAAACACTCTGCGTGTGCGAAGAGCGCACAAACCCAAGTCCTGTCCCCGCATTGCCTTGGGGGTCTAAATCTATCAACAAGACCCGTTTCTTTATTGTTGCCAATGATGCAGCCAGGTTTATTGCCGTGGTTGTTTTGCCGACCCCGCCTTTTTGATTTGCAAACGCGATTATTTCTGTCATGCCTTCGCCTTTCTTTCTGTACACAAAAAATATAAACCAAACACTGCGCACAGGTCAAGTGGCAAAGTTAAAAAATTAAAAAACAACTAAAATCAATACGCTAAATGTTGTTTCGTATGAAATAAAATTATCGGAAACACAAAACGTGTAAAAACAAAAGGTTACTTTTTATTTCGTATGAAATTACCGAACTAAGTCGATGATTGTTATAAAGCCGTCGCCGGTTTTGGACGGAATTAATTTATAATCAAAGTTGTATTTCTGTTTTGCGACCGCAATCTCGTTTTCAATTTCCCGGCCTTTTAGCAAAAAAAGCCGGCAATTTATGTCGCGAACATAATCGAGAATCTTAACAAGTGGCGCAAATGCCCGTGCAGTAATTACAATTTTCCCGGTCTTTTTTGCATTTTTTGTCAAAAAAGCCGGCAAGAAGTTTTCTACGCGCCCATGGTAAATTGTTAAATTTTCCAATTGCAATTCCGTGCGGACCGTATTTAAAAAATTCACCTTTTTGCCAATCGATTCGATGCATGTCACGTGCCAGCCCAATATTGCCAAAACAACACCCGGAAACCCAGCACCCGACCCCAGGTCAATTATTTCCAAATCGGCGGGTAACACATCCGTCAATTGGGCCGAATCGGCAAAGTGGCGCGTTTCAATATCGGCCAGCGTACTTGGCGCAACAAGGTTCATTTTGGTTGACCATTCGCGTAAAAGTTTGGCGTATTTTGTAAATTTTTCTTTACTATTCATGTTGATATTGTAACATATTTTTTACTATGACAAAACGAAAAACTTTATTTTACATGGGTGTTGGATTGACGGCCGCGTTGGGGCTCTGGGTTATTGCTCAATCGTTTGAAACGTCGAATCGGGGCGATGACACAGAAAGTATTCCAACCACAAAATACGGGGCGTTTTTGGCGGCCCAGCATGCAGTATACGTGAACGATTTTGATAGTGCCGCGGATTTAATCCAAGAGTTTGCAGACGTTGAGTATACGTCGGTCAAAAACACACGTATTTTATCCGAATTTTTGGCTGGGAATATGCCCAATGGAATCGAAGGGTCGGGGGGGGACACCAATGCCGCAATGCGGTTGATTTATGATGCGTACCTTGTAAAAAATGACAAATGGGACGAGCTTTATAAACGGCGTGGTAATGACAAATCGCCATTAAATGCACCATTCAGGATATGGGCGGCCGTCGCAACCGGACATGCAGACGCGGCACTAAAATATATTGATAATTTGGATTTAAACCCGTTGTGGAAGGCGTTTGTACGTGGCCAAATATATGCGGTTGGTGGCGATGTTAAACATGCCGTCGATGAATTTGCACGTGTTGAGCCAGAATTTTTAAACATAAATGATTATTTGTATATCATGTCATTTTATACAAAACATGAATTGCACGACGCGGCACAAAAGTTACGCGCAGATTATATTTCTTCGTCTGGTGGAATGACGATGGCCGGATATAATGACATTCCGTCCTGGGCGTATTTTGATGGTGTAAAAAATACATTGGCGTTTGATGTTGTGCAAAATGTTGCACACACAAATATAATGCTGTATTCCGAATTGTCGTTGCTAATGTTGCGCTTTGCGCAAATTGTTGGTCCGGATGCCCCGTGGTTGGTTAATTCGACCAATTACTATCTGGGGCAATTTTTTGCGAACACACGTGGTGATTATGCACGATATTTTGGTGCCATTGATAAAGACAGCCCGTATTACATTTTCGGTCAAATGCGGTGCGCAACAATTGAAAACGATACATCGGCCATGCGTCGAATCTTAAAAAGTGGTGTTTTATTTATTCCGGCAATTGATAGATTAGTGTTAGAAAATGTAAAAAATGGCAACATGCGGACGGCACTGCGTACGATTAATCGTGCGTTGCGGTCCGATGATTTATCAACCCAGGGCAGGGCGTATTTATTAAAACGGCGGGCGTTTGTTTACCTGATGTTTAACGATTTAAAACGGGCCCAGGCGGATATTCATGATGTGGCAAAAATTCAATCGCCGGACAATGATATTCTATCGGTCCAGGCGAAAATATGGGCCGCGCAAAATCGTGAAATTGAAAACGCATACGAATACGCTATGACGATGGTTAAAAAAAATCCAACCGATGTATTGGCATGGGATACATTGTCGGTTGTTGTGTTGGTGCGCGAAGGAAATGATGCGGCATTGGAAATATTGGAAAAGGTTGGGGCCACTGCGAATCATTGTTCATCGTTATTTGAACATTTGGGTGATGCGTATCTTAGGGCGGGTGACACCAAACGTGCACATGACGCATATATGCGCGCAATTAGTTTATCCGATGATGGATTGATTGTTGTCCCAAATGTTAAAAAGAAGTTAAAACGGTTAAAATAGAAATTGCCGAAAAAACATCAAAAAAGACCGGCGGTTACCGGTCTTTTTTGATGTTTTTATTCATAACGCAAACTGTCAATTGGGTTCAGTTTTGCCGCCTTGACCGCGGGCATAACCCCCGACGCCAATCCAACAACCACCGCCACAGAAATAGACAATACAACCGGCCACAAACTAAACGGGACGTTATAACCCAATATAAATCGGCCAACGCCCTGGGACAGGCCGACCCCAACAAACAGACCTATCATAGACCCAATAAATGATATCATTATTGATTCGGCCAAAAATTGTGTGATTATATGGCGTTCACGTGCACCAATTGCCTTGCGAATACCGATTTCACGTGTTCGTTCGGCAACTGATACCAACATCATATTCATAATCCCGATTGCGCCAACCAATAAAGATACCGCCGCAATTGCAATCAATAACAATTTCATATATCCCGTAACGGTGGTCATGGTTTCCATAATCTGTTTCATATCCATAATCTGGAAATCGTCCGCGTCACCATCTTTTAGGCGGTGACGGTCGCGCAACAGGGCGGACATTTGGTCAATGGCGACCGAATTATCGGCATCTTGGTACAATTTTATACCAATTGCACTAACCGCGTTTGGAAAACGGCTACCCTGGACACGTTTTTTTAGTGTTGTGATTGGAATCAGCACCATATCATCTTGGGAACCCATGGCGGAATCCCCACGTTCTTTGGTTACGCCAATAATCACAAAAGGAACGTTCTGGATACGAATTACTTCACCGACAGGATTAGCATCCATTCCCAACTCTGATGCAGTTTTTGGGCCGATTATGGCATATGTGGACGCATTTCTAACGGCACTGCGGTCAAAAAAGGCGCCATGTTCAATTTCAATATTTTGTACGGTGGTATAATCAGGATATACCCCCATCATGGATGTTGACCAATTCTTGTTACCATATACAACCTGGGCCCCACTGGTTTGCAACGGGGATACCGCGGCAACATCGGGCAATTTTGCAATAACATCGGCGTCATCTATGGTCAGTGTTTGACGATTACCGCTGCGCACGCCGCCGATTTGTGCCGCCCCGGCGCGTATCATGATTGTATTAGTCCCCAGCGAAGAAAACTGGTCTGTGATTTCTTTTTCGACCGTTTCGCCAACCGCAACCATTATAACAACCGCCATAACACCAATAATAATCCCCAGTACGGTCAAAAAAGAACGTATTTTGTTGCCACCAATTGATAGCCAGGATTCTTTTAAAATATCATTTATTGTCATTTGGTTACCTTGGTCGTCTTGGTTGTTAATGCCGATTCTGTTTTTGGAATGGGGCCATCATAATTTATGCGGCCATCGTAGATATGTATTACACGTCTTGAGTAACGTGCAATATCAAATTCATGGGTTATCATTACAATCGTTATGCCCATTTCACGATTCAGTTTTTCAAAAAATTTTAAAATTTCGTTCCCCATTTTGGAATCCAAAGCGCCCGTCGGTTCATCGGCCAAAATTAATTTTGGGTCACCCGCCAATGCACGCGCAATTGCAACACGCTGTTTCATACCACCCGATAATTGATTTGGTAAATAACTTTCGAATTTTTCCAATCCAACGCGTGTCAACATTTCCCGTGCGCGGCGTACGCGTTCGGACGGCGACATTCCACGATACATCAACGGTAACATAACATTGTCCAACACATTGCGTTTTGATAACAGGTTAAAATTCTGGAAAACAAATCCGATGTGTTCATTTCGTATTTGTGCCAATTGGTCGTCGGTCATGTTTGAAATATTTTGGCCGTACAGTTCGTACACGCCAGATGTTGGCGTATCCAGCGCACCAACAATATTCATACATGTTGATTTTCCCGAGCCAGATGGCCCCATGATTGATACAAATTCCCCGGCATGAACATCGAATGTAATATCAAATAAAACCTGCTGTACACCACCGATTTCCAATGGAAAACTTTTACAAATTTTTTTCATTGAAATAATTGTATCGTTTTTTGCCATTATGCCGCCCCCATTACATTGGTCGCCCGCCCGGGCCACCGCCGCCACGACGCGATTGGGTTGCATCAGAATTTTTTGATTGACCAACGCGTCCCACAATAACTCGGTCCCCGGATTTGATATTATCTGATATAATCTGGGTTTCGGTTGCGGTTACAATACCCTTGGTATATTCAATAAATACGACATCATCGCCACGCAGAATTGCCAAGTGATTTGATGCGTTAATATTGTCCGGGGCATCTGGGATAATATTTTTGAAATTCCGCACCAAAAATGCGGCATTTTGTGCCTTCCATACATCGTCGGCTGATTCGACCAATACGGTTACAAATGCGGTCATACCGGGCATTAATTTTAATTCAGAATTATCGACATCAATTACAACCGTATACACCACGACGTTAGATGTTGTTGTTGGCGACAGGCGTATTTGACGTACGGTTCCGTTAAATGTTTCACGCGGATACGCATCTACGGTAAATGTGACCTGTTGATTATCTTTTATCATACCAATATCGGCTTCGGATACGGCGGTTTCGATTTGCATTTTTGATAAATCTTCGGCGATTTCAAATAAATCGGGTGTTTGAAACGATGCGGCGACGGTTTGACCTTTGTCCACCTTGCGCGAGATGACCGTTCCATCGACCGGTGATGTGATTGTCGCATACCCCAGGTTAGTTACTGCGCGGTCATATTGGGACTGCATACGCCTAACTGATTGGACCGCCTGTTCATAGGAACTTTGCGATTTTTCCATTTCCAGTCGTGCGATTAAATCGTCTTTATATAATTCACGATTGCTATCATATTCTGTTTTGGCCAGGTTCATTTGTGATTTTGCCGATTCCAGTGCAGCTGCGGCTTCGGCAACAGCAGCCTCTAGGACAGATGGTTCAATCGTTAGTAATTTTTGACCGGCGGTTACACGGGAATTAAAATCTACGAATATTTCTTCAATTGTACCAGATACCTGGGACCCGACACTTATGGTATTAACCGGATTTATTTCACCAGTTGCGGTTACAACCTGGCGAATATTGCCACGTGTTATATTAACCGTAACATATTCAACGCGGTCGGCACGGGTTGCGAAAAACCACCACGCGCCCCCACCCAGTGCCGCCAATAAAAATATCAACGTCCACCATTTATGCCGCCAAAACCACCCGAAAAAGCGGCGGATAAATGAACGTTTTTTTTCTGTTGTGTTTGCCATATTATTCATCCTTTTCAATTTCTGATTTTATATCACCAATTGCCAATGCGACCGCCGCGCGTTTTATATACAAATCGTATTTTGCAGCATTATTTTGTCGCTGTGCCGACACCAATTCAGATTGGACCGTTTGCCAATCCAGCATGGTTGCGCGCCCAACACGATACATGCCCGCAGTTACGCGTTCACTTTCGGTCGCAGATTTTAACAATGTTTCGGTCTGGGTTAAAACCGTCTGGGCGGTTTTATAGTTTTGATATGCGCTAAATACATCCAACATTGCCGAATCGGTTGCACCGCGTAAATTTTCAGATGCGCCATCGTATGCGGCCGTTGCACTGCGCAGACCATACATATTGGCAAAACCGGCAAAAATAGGCATGGATGCCCGGATACCAATGCTGCCGCTGATGTGGTCGTGGGTTGTGCCAAATGAATGAGTGTCATAATCATTCCATGACAACGTACCCGTGGCACTAATACTGGGCAAATTTTTTAAAAACGCACTGTTTCGGCGGTGCCATGCGGCATCACGATTTGCGGCGGCACGTAACAGGTCAGGGCGTTTTTTGCGTGCAACTTCAATTAATTCATCAATGCTACGATTTTCCGCCGGTCGGCCAAAATTTGACGGCATATCCGCGATTTTGATATCATTATCTGCCGGGAATGATAACTTGGTCAATAATGTACCCTTGGCAATTTCGCGATTGTTTTTTGCGCGTTCTAATTCCAAATCGCGTGTGGCCAGTGTGGTTTCCGCCTTTAACACATCGGCACGTGCAACAACGCCCGCTTTAAATTTTTTACTTGCTGTATCCAATGCAGCCCGGGCAACATCACGCAGGGCGTTTGCACTGGTTACATCCGCATCGGCATTTAACAGTGAATAATACGACCCAATTAAACCATAAACATAATTTTGCACACGTTCATCATAATCAAAACCGGTGGCGCGCCATGTTGCGGATAACTGGTTCAAATCAGCCAACCGTTTGCCAAAATCAAATATCAAGTATGATGCCGAAATTGATGCGCCGTATTGCCATTCACCCCAATCGCGATTCTGATAATTTTTTCCAACCGACGCCGCCGCATTTACGGACGGTAAATAACTGGCATATCCGGCATTTTTGTTTAAACGCGTTGCCTCTAATGAATAATAGGCCGCCGCCGTTTCCGGATTTCGGCATAATCCCAATTCGATAACACGCGACAAATCAAGAACGCCGGCTGGGACATTGCGCCGGGTCATGCAATCACCATCATCGCCAAGTGCGACCATTGGCATAACTGCCAAAAACGACAAAAAATATGTAAATTTCATTCTCTTGGGCCCCTGTTATTTTGCCATTATATATTTTTTTATATTGAAAAACAAATTTTTTTTGGTAGTATGGCGATGTTAATCACACAAGGCTTGGTGGCAGAGTGGTTATGCAGAGGACTGCAAATCCTTGTATGCCGGTTCGATTCCGACCCAAGCCTCCATTTTGTTATCATGATTACAAATCTTACACTTACAGATTTTCGAAACCATAAATCGTCCCGAATAAATACCGGGGGACGCAAGAATATTATTATAACTGGACCAAATGGTGCCGGCAAAACCGCCGTATTAGAGGCGGTATCAATGTTGGCCGGTGACCGGGGAATGCGCGGTGCGCAAATGGGCGAAATTGCGCGGTTTGACGGCCAAGGTGGTTTTTCGATATTTGCGCATACTGATTTTGATACGGATGTGTCGGTGTATTTTGGTCCGGGTGATGCGAATCGGCATGCAAAAATTGATGGTGAAAATGCCACACTTGGGATGTTGGCAAAAATTTTAAGAATCGTTTGGATTACCCCACGCGAAGACCGTATTTTTACAGATTCTGCATCCGAACGACGTGCGTTTTTTGACCGCATGGCGGCAAGTTTTGATTCCGCGCATTCCGGCCGAATCGCACGACATGCCAAATTAATGTCTGAACGTGCGGCTGCGTTAAAAAATGGCGCGAACACGCATTGGATGGACGTGTTGGACGAACAAATTGCCGGCATTGCCATTGCGATTGCGGCGGGGCGTATTCAGTATGCTGGTGAAATTAACTATTTTTTAAATAATGCCGCGGTATCGGTTGATGGTATGGTTGAATCATGGGTAATAGAGAAAAATGCCGCCGATGCCGAACGTGCATATTTGGCATATTTGAAATCGAATCGGGCATTGGTGTATGATAAAATGGTCATAGATGGGGTGAATAAATCTGATTTTGGTGTATTTAATAAAAAATTAAACCTGCCGACAAATTTGACCAGTACGGGTCAACAGAAAACATGTTTAATTGAATTAATATTGGCGCATGCAAAATTGATTTTTACAAAAACCGGGGGGCAACCAATTATTTTGTTTGACGAAGCTGCCGCCCATCTTGACGCGGATGCGCGACGAAATATGTTTGAACAATTGGGCCGTGTCAATGCCCAGGTTTGGGCAACCGGGTTGGAACCTGACGTTTTTCGGGATATCGATGACGCCGTATTTGTTACTTGCACAGAT
>CAMVAR010000015.1 GCA_947165555.1 uncultured Pseudomonadota bacterium
GCGGATACGGTTGATTATATAGATATGCAACTGGACATTCAGATTCAGGAATTAACATCCCGTCGCGATAAATTGCGGGCGGAGCTAGAATCGTGCGAGAAAAATACACGCGGGTATAAGATTGCGGGTATATCGACCCTTGCCGCGACGGGCGTTGGTGTTGTTGGGAATATCAAACTTGCACAAGAGATAGAGAATCAAAAATTATTAAAAGGCAAGGGTGGTGGATATGCCGGCGGTGGTTCCGGCACGGGCGGTCCGGTGGCAGACACCAGAACCGAAGAACAAAAGGCCAGTGCGGAATGTCAAATGTTTTGCGCGGATATGCCAGAAGATGCCGCCGCGCTGGGTTGCGCATGCTAATAAAAATAAACAACAAAAACCAAAAGGAGAAAAGATGAAAAAAACTTTGTTGTCAGTAATCGCCGGATTGGCGGTAATAAACGTGGCATCTGCGGCACCGAGTGTTGCGGACCGTAAAGCCCTGTGTGAAAAACACCCGGATAAATATGTTTGGGTTGCAAAGACCGAAGCGTGTATACCGATTAACCCGTGTAAATCGAGTAATGACGGTATCAAAGAAAGTTATTGTTCGGACGTTTTTAAAAAAATTCAGATAGGTCGTCGTGATGATTATAAGGTTTTGGTAGAAACATATTTGGAAAAGGTTATGGGGGTAACGGGCAGTCCCCTGGGTGGAAGTAATTCATTATTAGGAGATGATTTTGTTTCGTATAAAACCAGTGATAATGGTTACATTGTGTTTCGTTTTGATGATTTGTCTGATTTAACTGCCTCAGATAGGGTTCTTGGGGCAATTTATGGTGCATGTTTAGCACATGGGGGTAATAGTTCTTATGCAAAGGGGTTAAGCGGAAAAGAAAAAGAAGTTCCATCGCCTAAATGTAGTAATTTTAAGGGTACTTGTCAGGATATCGCGGATTTGGCATCTCGTGTTGTTGGAATTCCTATGAAGGTAGGTGAAGAGGGGATTGATTCAGACAATTTTGTTGATACTGAAAATATCGCTTTAGGCGCCCTTGTTCCTGAAGCATACCAACGGGGAGAGCGAAAAAAAGTGGAAGCGGGCTGTTTCATTGTTCCGGTACGGTAAAAGGATTATACAAATAATTTCTCTGCGCGGCGCGGGTTCTCCTCCATTGGAGGAGTACCCGAAGGGGGAGGTGGTTAGAGCATTCGTTATTATTTCGTATTTTCTAACCACCCCGTCCGCGTTCGCGTCCACCCCTCCACAGGAGGGGAACTTTATTTATCAAAATCCAGTTCTTTTAATTTTTCTGCGCGGGGGGTGATTTTATTCACCGATGTTTGTAATTGTTCAATGTCGGTCTGTGCCATATTAAAGTGCTGTGAAACCTTGGCCGCGCGTTCGGCCAGCCGGCCCAGGTCGGTTAGCAACATATCCAATTCCCGTTTGATTTGACCCGCAACACGTTTAATCTTGATATCTGCCAGGACCGCGCGAATCGTATTCAATGTTGCCCATAATGTTGATGGTGAAACAATAAAAACCTTTTTGCGCGCCGCGTATTCAACCGCACCCGGAAATTCACGGTGCAATGTTTCAAATATGGATTCACTGGCGATAAACATCATCGCGCTGTCCGCCGTTTTACCCGGAATAATATATTTTTCAGCGATGGCATCTATATGTTTGCGCACATCTAATTCAAACTGTTTCCGGTATAATTCCGGGTTGTCACCATCGGTCATACGGGAATAAGATTCCAATGGAAATTTACTGTCGATTATCATGTCGCCCGGTGGATAGGGCAGGCGGATTATGCAATCGGGTCGGACGCCGGTTTCCATAACGTGTTGAAATGCGTATGTTTCCGGGGGCATTATGTCGGCAACCAAATCCGCCAGTTGTCGTTCGCCGAATGTACCGCGGGCCTGTTTGTTGCCCATAAGGATGTTTTTGAAATTCGCGATGTCTGCACTGATGTTTTTTAATTCGTTCGCATTTTGCGCCAACACGCCAAGCCTTTCCGCCAAACGTTCGCGCAGGCGTGTATTATCTTCACGCAGGCCCGACATATCAACGGTTGATGGCCGCATAAGCAACGCCCCCAACATAACGATTATAATCGCACACATTATGATTAAAATATAGGTTGTCATTTGGAATTCCTTTGCTATCATTTTATTATAAAGGGATTTATGTATGTTGCAAATGAAACTTTGTGGTGATTTGGTTTTGCGGGAAAAATGCGCACCCATAGATAAGATAACCGCCGATGTCTTGAAAACTATGGATGAAATGACGCAAATGATGTTGGACCAAAATGGGGTGGGGATGGCCGCGCCCCAGGTTGGTGTTACCAAACGATTCTTGGTAATGATGAACCCAGAAACCAATGAAATTATTCAAATGATAAACCCGGTTATCACGTGGCACAGTGACGAAACCGCCGTTATAGAGGAAGGTTGTTTGTCGGTGTTGGGGCCGGATAATTTGCCGGTCTATGCAAATGTAACGCGACCGGCGCGGGTTGCGGTTGAATGGACCGGAATTGACGGGCAACGTAATACGGCGGAAATGTCGGGGATTATGGCACGTATTGTTCAGCACGAAACCGACCATTTGGATGGAATTTTGTTTATTGATTATTTGTCGCCGGTTAAACGTGAAATTGTTATGCGCAAGGTAAGGCGTCGCAAATGAAAGTTGTTTTAATGGGAACCCCGGATTTTGTTGTGCCTATATTTGATGCCGTGGCCACGCGGCATGATGTGGTTGCGGTTTTTACCCGTGTGCCAAAGCCCGTTGGGCGTAAACATATTATAACTAAATCGCCTGTACACGTGTGGGCGGAATCGCGTGGGTTGTCCGTATATCATAAACCGTCCGAATATAACTTTACGCCCGATATGGTCTTTGTTGCGGCGTATGGTGCGATATTGCGCGATAATGTATTGAATTCTGCGCCGTGTGTGAATTTGCACCCAAGTTTGTTGCCCCGCTATCGCGGGCCGTCACCGATTCGCACCGCAATTAAAAATGGTGATACGGAAAGTGGTGTGTGTTTGATGAAAATAACGGCAGAATTGGACGCAGGCGATATTTTGATGTGCAAAAAATTCAATATCGACATTGATGATACAAATGAAACAGTGGAAGAAAAAGTTTCAAAAATCGGTTCGGAAATGATTTTGGAATATATGGAAAGTCCACAAAAATATCCACCGATTCCACAATGTGGAAAAATCGTCTATACGGCGAAAACCGGCGTATACGACGAAATTATAGATTGGAAAAAATCATCTGTTGAAATACATAATATGGTGCGCGCATTTGGTGCGGGGCGCACAAAAATAAACGGAATTGATGTTAAGATATTAAAGACCAAAATGAACGGTGACCGGTTGGAAATTATCACAATTCAACCCGTGGGCAAAAAGCCAATGGATTGGAAAAGTTTTGTAAATGGCCTGCACGGCGCAGAGATAAAATTTGGAGAATAATGACGCGATATAAAGTAATCTTGGAATATGATGGAACGAATCTGATTGGGTGGCAAGAAAACGCCCAAGGCCCGTCTGTGCAATCGTTATTAAAAGATGCAATTGAAAAATTCTGTGGCGCGCGGCCGGATATTGTTGGGGCGGGGCGGACCGATGCGGGGGTGCACGCGGTTGCGATGACGGCGCACTTTGATTTGGATAAAGATTTTGATACCACAACCGTTATGCGGGCGGTGAATTTCTATTTGAATAATGTGCCGGTGTCTGTATTGGATTGTGAAAAGGTTCCTGATGATTTTAATGCGCGTTTTTCCTGTATTGCGCGGCATTATAAATATATTGTTCTAAATCGTTCGGCACCACCGGTGTTGGATGCAAATCGCGTTTGGTGGGTGCCAAGAAAATTGAATATAAATGCAATGCGTAAATCCGCCAATTTGTTAATTGGGCAACACGATTTTACATCGTTTCGTGCGTCGCAGTGCCAGGCAAAAAGCCCGATAAAAACCCTGGATTTGTGCCGTATAGAAAAGAAAGATGAATATATAGTATTTGATTTTTCGGCACGTTCTTTTTTACATCACCAGGTGCGAAATATGGTCGGGACATTGGTGGAAATCGGTCTTGGGACATCGTATGATATAAATGAAATTTTTGCCGCGCGCAATCGTTCAGCGGCGGGCGCAACCGCGCCGGCGGCGGGTCTGTATTTTATTCGGGCGGATTATGCCAATGTCGATTAGTTGGCGTAAATTCAACGCGACCAGAATTGTAAACAGTGGCACCACCATGAATTATTTTGTTTTTACATGTTGCGGATTCAATGCGAAAATATGATGCGATATATTTTATTTCTGGGTCGGCGCATAGCGCACCTATGTTATTTGCCAACGGTACAAAGTTTTGTATGTATGCAATTTTAAAGTGCTTATATGAAATTGTGTATACGCCGGATTCTTTGGGGATGCGTTGGTTTTCTGTACCTGGACGTTCGCGATTAAATTTCTTCCAGGTGTCAAATGCAAAGTAATTGTCACTATCACGGGATTTGTTGAATTTCAATTTGCCATCTATGACCGCGCCAATTAATTTGTGGTCCGGGCTAATATAAAATATTGGGCGTGTTGTGCATATCCATGTAATTATCCCCATGGATATTAATGCTGTACCAAATGTCACGTTTACGTGGCGGGCCAAGAAAGTTTTATATGTATCAACATTACGTATAAAAATGATACAACATAATCCCAGTGTAATACATGTGAATGAAAATATTGAAATTGGACCGGTGGATATTTCGGCGCCAGGTATTGATGCGATATGTGTGGCAATAGATATTGTATGGTTGTATATATGGTGTGCCATCTGTAATAATTCGTTTATATCAAACATTGCCAAGACTGTGCCAATTATAACCAATGGCATTATTGCAATTGAAAATATCGGCAACAGTACAAAGTTGCCCAATATTCCATAAATTGGAATGGAATTAAAATGCATAGCAATGAATGGGGTTGTAAATATTGTGGCAACCAATGCCGTTAATAATGCCGTATACAGGTATTTTAATATCTTGTTTTGTGGCGTATAAATGTCGGGGTCTGACCATAGCCATATGATACCGAATATGGCCGCAAAAGATAATTGAAATCCGGCCGTTGTTACATAGTATGGATTGCTAATGATAATGGCCAGCATTGCCAATGATATTGTGCGTAATGATATTATTCCACGTTCCAATATGAGCGCCAACATTATCAATGTTGTCATAATAAATGCCCGCAGTGTTGCGACAGATGCGCCCGACACCAATACGTATCCCATTAAAAATATCCATGCGCATACCAATGCGGGCTTGCGTGCCGGAATATGTCGTGTTATATATGGAATTGAACGAAATATTAAATAGAATAATATAAACATCCAACCGCCAATTAATGATATATGATAACCACTGATTGACCAAATGTGCGAGACGCCCGCCGCGGACCATATTTGGCGGTCGGATTTTGGTAATGATTTTTTATATCCCAGTACCAATGTATCGGTTAAAAATGAATTAGTGTGGTTGTGTATGTGTTCGCGAATGCTGTATGCGGTTGATTCCGGAGTGTGTATAATTTTATGTATATCGATATATCCGGTCGCGGTTATGTTATTAAAGTATGCCCATCGTGCGAAATCGAACCCGTTCGGAACATAGGGGGTGCCAGGTTTAAACAGACCGCCGGTCCCATAAATTTTGTCCCCAATATATATGTCGCCGCATGTTCGGCATGATACACGAATGTTTCCAAATTGTTCCGTGGTCATGTATATCTGGGGTTTGTCGGGTGTGTATTCCAGGTTGGTAACTTGCCCGTAAATTTCAATGTTGTGTATTGAATGGGGAATTTGTGGTACGTGTTTTATATGTGTGTAAATTCCGGCATATCCAAAACCAATCCCCATGCACAATAGTAATGCGATAAATTTGTGTTTGTGTAAAAACACAGATGTTACCGTGCATACGGTAAATATCCCGGATAAAGCCCAGATTCCTGGTTCGGTTGGAAATATAAAGTACAGCCCCATACCAAAAGATAAAATAATTGGCAACCATAATATAAAATTGGGGCTTTGTGCGTTAAACCAGTATTGTAATTTTTTGAAACTATTTACCAAAAATAAATTCATTGTTGGTGCTGAGTTCAATTATAGTATCAATATCATCATTTGGGGCCGTGCGTTGACGGTGTATGTGTCCGCATTTTTCACATTTTTGTATTATGATAAAACGGTCGCCGTCGGGTGTCGCAGATATTGGTCGCATCATTGCCCCACACGATGATGCCCGGTCACCTGGATTGTTATCAACGTGTCGTGACCACAGGCAATGCGGACAATGATTTGTATAACCATTACCAGAAACCGCCGCGCCACAATGCGCACAGATAAAATCTTCGATGGTTTTGGTAAAATTTTTCATTTCTGCCTAATATTACAATCCCAATGCGGTACGATACATTTGGGTCAATTCATCCGTTTCGTCCAATTCGTCCGGGTCCATTTTGCGCAGGCGTATCATTTGCCGAATGTATTTTGGGTCATATCCGGCGGATTTTGCCTCGCTAAATATCTCTTTGATATCGGCGGCAATGGCGGCCGTATCTTCGTTTAATTTTTCGATTCGTTCAATGATTGATAATAATTGCTGGTTATCAAATGTACCATGATTTGCGTTTTTCATAGTTTGTTTTCCCCTTGTTTAATTCCGTGTTTTATGATATACCATTATTCTGAAAAATCAATAAAAACGAACAGAGAATTTATTATGACCAGGTTTACCAAAATTACTGCATCAATCGGTCCCAGTTGTGACACAAAAAGTATCTTGGGCCAAATGATTTCGGCCGGTGTTAATGTGTGTCGTCTTAATTTTAGCCATGATACCGGTGATGTCCAGGGGGAAAAAATAGATGTAATTCGACAAATTAGTGATGAATTAAATATGCCGGTTGGGGTATTGGTCGATTTACAGGGGCCTAAACACAGAATTGGTAATTTTGCCACAGAAGAGAAATATCCGTTAATCCCCGGCCAGGGATTTACATTTGATTCTGATTCAACCCCAGGCGACCAAAATAGGGTATGTTTACCAGATGCGGATGTGTTGGCATCGTTGCGTGTTGGGGACCGGATATTGTTAAATGACGGTAAAATCGAAATGCAGGTCGATTCGGTTACGCCCGGGGCGGTACATGCGATTGTGTTGCGTGGAACGGAAATATGGTCACGGCGGGGATTTAACCTGCCGGATACGGATATTACAACACCGGTGTTAACCCAAAAAGACCAGGCGGATTTGGAATATGCGTTAACAAAAAGTCCGGATTGGGTTGCGGTTTCTTTTGTGCAACGCCCCGAAGATATCGCGATGGTGCGGGACTTTATTACCGCACGTACGTCGCGTCCAATAAAAATTATGGCCAAAATAGAAAGGCGAAATGCCGTGGAACGTATTTCAGATATTGCCGCGGTTGCCGACGGGATAATGATTGCGCGTGGTGATTTGGCCGTTGAATTGCCGTTTGAACAGGTGCCTGCAATTTCACGACATATTATTCGTGAATGTCGTCGTCTAAATCGTCCGGTAATTATGGCGACGCAAATGTTGGGAACAATGGTTAATAATGAATTTCCAACCCGTGCCGAAATAAGTGATGTGGCCGGGGCCGCATACCTGCGAACGGATTCAACAATGACATCAGAAGAGACGACCATTGGGGCGAATCCGTTGAATGTTATAAATACGATGGATAAAATTTTGTCATTTTCTGATATGGACGCGGTTGAAAATCCGTATGATTGGACGCGTGGTGAAAATTCACCAGAAAACGATTGGTCGCGGTCGGTGTCGTCGATGGCATATCTGAACCGGGCCGCCGCAATAATTGTTTTTGCACGTGATACCGATGCGGCAATCCAGATTTCGTGCAGGCGCCCTGATGTGCCTATTTTGGCCGTTTGTGAAAACAAAATGATTGCAAATCAGCTGTGTATTGCGCGTGGTGTATTTCCAATCTATGCGCCGGATGCCTTTGCCATGCGCGATGCGTATGTGGTTGCGCAGATATGTGAAATTCAGCCTGGCAAAATTGTTATCGTTGATGGCGATAATGTTAGTCTGCGTGATTTAGATTAGTGCATGCCAGATTTCAAAACTAAATTTGTACGGAAATTTCCGGTGTGATTGTGGCATATTAAGAATGTGTGTTTGGGCAAGTTTTTATTTTTCAATTGGCGGAAAACAATCGCCGCCATCATCCGGACAACAATTATATCCCATGTCGCCCATGTCGGTATATGTTTCCCCCGGACAACATCCATTTAAATCAGGGCTAAATCCATCGTGACATTCGGATTCATAAACAGTGTTTAATTCGTTTGTACAAATTCGATTTGAAATGTATATCGTGCACAGCACTGAAACGATTGCCGTTATTGTGCATGCGATTATTGTTTTAAATATTGGTTTCATAATAATACGCCCCATGGTTGTTTATTCTGATATTTCGACCGAATCGATATAGGTTCGGTTTATCTGTTCGGGGATGGCCGATTCATAATCGGTGGTATGTAACGAAAACTCATCGGTCATTGTTGGTAAAACGGTTATCGGGGCCGATGTGATTGGCGTGCCGGATTTTGTACTATAATTTGCGCCATAGGTTTTAGATGTATATTTATTGCGCAGACGTTCGGGAATAGTTATATAGTTTACCGGATTTATCCCCGGTGTTTCCAGGGCCGTTTCGTAACCGTATGTGCCCGATGTTGTTGTGGCCCGATATATGGGGGTCAAAAATGTTTCAATTGGTGTACGCGCCACCGTTGTTGTGCCATCGCCATTTATACGCATAATGCGCGTTGCCCGTTCGTTTGTGCCGTCGCGTGATATTCGAAACAGTCCGTTTATGCCCATATATCCACTGGGGTTGGTGATAACATCGGTTGCTGTTGTGGGTGACATCAATGCGCGTATCGCCAAAACCATTGTATCGTAAGCAATTGTGGTCATTTGTGATGGTGTTGTATTGGTGGCGACGCTGTATGTTTCGATAAATTCGTTTGGAATTTCTGGCATGGTGGCAAATGATGCACCCGTCATTGTGATATCTGATGCGATGTCTGAATCGTGCCAAATTGGTGTGCCATACATTTTTACATCGCGCGCGCCGACACCATAGTAACGTAAAAATGATGCCAATGATTTTGTGTCGTCGGCATTACCCAA
>CAMVAR010000016.1 GCA_947165555.1 uncultured Pseudomonadota bacterium
GGTATCAAATCGCCCGGTTTCAAGGACGCCCCACCAATTAATACACCATCAACATGTTCAATTGCCACAATGTCTGATACGTTATTGGCATTTACACTGGCCCCGTACAGGATTGGCGTCCCGTCCAGGCCCATATATGACAATGTATTCGCAATTACACGATGTGCATCGGCAATTTCGTCCGGCGTTGGGGTAATACCTGCGCCGATTGCCCAGCGGGGCTCGTATGCAACTATTATATTGCCATGCAGATTTTCGGGTATGGATTCGCGTACCCCCGATTCGATTATGTCAAATGTTTTACCGTCGCGTTTTTCGGACATTGTTTCGCCAACACATATAATTGGTGTTATGCCGTTTTCCAATGCCAATTGTGCCTTGGCACGAACAATATCATTTGTTTCGTCGTGATACATGCGACGTTCACTGTGTCCGACAATTACATATTTTGCGCCTGTTTCTGCAACCATTGCGGCGGATACTTCGCCGGTGTATGCGCCGCGTTCGTGCGCACTAATATCCTGGGCACCGATGGACACAACGTCTGGGTGTGCGCCCAACATTGTAAATGGTACACATAAAATAATCTGATTTTCGGTTTTTATATTGTTTAACGCGTCCAGCATTTCATTTAATGCAGTACGCGAGCCATTCATTTTCCAGTTTCCTGCAATAATTTTCATCTTTTTCCCTTTTTTTCGTTGATTTTTTGTAAAATCTTTTGCTATGTTATCGCAAAAGGGGACAAAATGCTAGAATATTTACGCAATGCGGCGGATAAACCTGTCGCGAAGGTTTTAATGGGAATTCTTATCTTTTCATTCGTTGGTTGGGGTGTGGCCGATTGGTTTTTTGGTCTGACATCATCGGATACGACGTTGATGCGCGTCGGCGGGGACAAAGTTTCTGTACAACAATTTAGTTCTGTAAAATCGGTGGAATTATCAAACTTGCCCCGGGAAGAACAACGGGCATTATATGCCAATCCGGTCGCAATGGCGAATTTTCACGATGGTATAATTAAAAAAATTGCGGGACAAAAACGGATTGAACGTCATGCGCGTGATTTGGGGTATGTTGTATCCAATCATCGAATCGCAAATGAAATTCGCGCCATCCCCCAGTTCCAGGAAAATGGTAAATTTTCCCCGGTGTTGTTTGATATAATCTTGCGTAATTCCGGAATTACGGAATCGGATGTTGCAAATGATTTACGTGTACGCGCATTGTCCGATATGGTAAATACGCCGGTCAATACAACGGTTGCGGTGCCTGATTTTGCAACCGTTGCAACATATAACGCGCGTAATGCCGAACGGGTTATCAACATGGCGACGATACGTTTTTCAGAATTTAATGTTGGCACGCCAACCGATGAACAGTTGCGGGTGTACTATGGTCAAAATCCGCACCGCGTGGCCGAAACACGTGATGTATCATATATTTTTGTTGCGGCGGATAAGCATAAGCCGGATGAATATGATGCCGCATTGAATAAAATTGAAAAAATTGAAGATGGAATCAATGCAGGACGGTCTATGGCCGATGTGGCCCGGGAATTTGGCGCAAAATATGTGAATTATCGTGCAATTTCCGCACAAAATTTGCCCAAAGATGCAATATTTGATGACGATAATGTGATTGCAAATGTTTTTGGTGCGGTCGAAGGAATGGAAAGTCGTGTGGACGAAGCACCGGGTGGAATTATTATATTGCGTGTTGATAAAATTACTCCGGAACATAATGCGGAATTTGAAACGATTAAATCAGAATTGGTTCGTGATTGGACGCGCGCCGAACGCGAAAAGCAGGCCTATGCCCGCGCAAATGAACGGTTGATTAAATTGAACGAAACCGGCACATTGGATGGTGGGCGCGTCATGACCGTGTCGCGGGTGGCCGGGGCACCGATGTCGGTTTTGGTGACGGCGTTTAAAAATCCGGTTGGCAATAATTCTATTGTGGCGGGTGCAGATGAATTTTATGTTGTGCATATTGATTCTGAAAAATCACCGGCGGCAAATAGTAAAAAGCTGACCGATTTAAAATCAGAAATGGAAAAAATTTCATCACGCAATCTTGCCGCGGATTATGATGCGTTTTTACAACGTAGGTATCCAATGAAGATAAACGAAAAAATGTACGAAAAATTTGTAAAGTAAAAAACCGCCGATTGGCGGTTTTTTTTTACTTTGTATGTGAACTACTGTTGCTGGGCGGGTGCATCGGTGGCACGTTTGCGTTCAACAAACGTAATACGTCCCTTGGCCAAATCATAGGGGGTCATTTCAACACGGACGCGTTCGCCAACGTTAACCCAAATGTGCGCCTTGCGCATTTTGCCACAAACAGTTGCCAAGATTTCATGACCATTTTCCAATGTGACACGAAACATTGTATTCGGTAACTTTTCCGTTACAATACCACTAAACACAATTACATCATCTTTTGCCATTTTATGTAATTCCCTTTTTTGGCTTGTTATGAATTGATTAAATAATATGTTGTTATATTAAAAAAATCAAGAATTTTTTAATTGCCAACCATCTGATGTTTTGATAAAATCAAGAATAAATGTAGGTAAGGATTTTATCATGAAATTAAATATGTTCGCGTTTGCGATGATTTTAATATCTGGCGTGGCCGTGGCCGCCGTACGTGATGGCGGTTCGCGCATAGGGGTGAAACGCGCATCCATTACATCAATGAGCCCCGGGAATAAGGTTACATCAATACCCAAGGTGCAACCGGCCACATCGGTTGCAAATGCGCCCGCCGCGCAACAGGTTGTGACGGAACCGGTTCAGGTATCCGAAGTGACGCCCGTTGTTGAAACCGCAACCCAGACGATTGTTGATGCGATAGTGGGGCCGGATGAGTGTCGTGCGGCGTATCGTGAATGTATGGATGATTTTTGTTTATTGGACGAAGCCGAAGGTGGCCGTTGTTCGTGTTCGGATAATATAAAACATTCAAAAACACGCATCCAGGAAATTCAAAAAATTCAGACCGAGGCAGAAAAACTATATACCGAAGGGGTTGAACGCGAACGCCTGGGGGCCAAGGCGAAATTTGTATCGTTTGGTGAAAGCGAGCAGGCAAAAAAATCTTCGCGTGTAACCGGGATAGATTTGGTCGCATGGATTAATGGTTCGGCCAGTCAAAGTTTGGCCGCAGATGAAGATATTGGCGATAATTTGTATTCAATGGCCGCGGACAGTTGTGAATATTTATTGAAACAATGTGACCCGCGTCGTGCCGAAATGGAAGAACGTTTATACCAACGCGAAATTGCCCGTGATTGTACGGCCTTTGATTCATATTTGGCCGAACAAAAACGTGGTGCGGAATCCAATAAAAAGACCGCAGATGCCGCCGTACGGTCGGCGCGTCTTGATATGTTGGGGACCACAGAACGTTATAATCGTGGGGAATGTTTGATTGCGTATCGCGCCTGTATCGCAGACAAAGGGGGGTGCGGTGTGAATTTTGAAAATTGTTTGGATGCCGGGTTGTTGTCGCGTCGTGCAAATGCGTGTGAAAATGTTCTGGACCAGTGTATGTCGGTGCGTTCGTACGTTTTGGATGATTGGGCCGATGAATCCAAGATGGTTTTGGCCGACGCCGCGGTATATAGCGATAGAAATATGCGCTTGACCTGTTTGGCCCAGATTCAGGCGTGTTTAGAAGATGGCTGTTCTACGTCGACGAATGCGGCATGTTTAACCAATGTGCGTGTTGCCGCCGGTGTTTGTCCGATTATTACCGATTGCGAGGCGAAAATCCCCGGAATTCAAAGTGCGATAAATGATAAATTGGGCGAATTGCGTACCCGTTTTTGCCAAAACGATGTGGATAAGTGTCTGCGTGAAAAATGTGGTACGAATTTTACCGCCCCGGAATGCGTCGGAAAAAGTACGAACGACATTGTTGCGATGTGTCCCCAGGCCATGTTTGCATCATGCAAAAATGAAAAATTCTTTGATGTTATTGTAAGTTCGGCATTGTTGCAGATGGATTACCAAATGGTCCAAGGTTGTATAAATTATTATGATGAAATGTTGGGACGTGCATGTGGAACAGACATGAATTGCCTGCCGAAAAGTGATATCGTGGAAACCATGAAAAAATTACCGACGACAACGCAAGGATTGGCGCAATTGCGTGATGATGTGCGCGCAGAAAGCAAGGCCGCCGTTACGGATTTCTTTAAACAATTTGATTCAGACCGAACGGTTGCCGCATGTCGCAGTGCGCAACAGCCAACCGGTCGGCGCAATTTAAAGGATAATGTTTTTGTTGTTGCAAAAATGATTGCGGAAATTGGTGCGGAAAATCGTTATCTGGCCGATTTGGAATCGCGTGTGGCAGAATTGTCCCGTCAACAGGATATAGATGCGGCGCGTGAAACCTGTTTAACGGTGTACAAGGTTGAAAAGGAACCAAGAAATACCGATGAAAATACCGCCTATTCGTATATCCGCAGTGTATCGTTTGAACCGTCAATGCGTAATTATCATGTATGCCGTATGCAACGCGTGTGTGAAACGGGTGGTGAATCCCGGGCGACGTCTGCATTAAAGGCGGCCAGTGGCGGTCTGGTTGCGGGTGCGTCAACCGGTACAATGGTGTCACCCGGATGGGGAACGGTGATTGGTGCCGGGGTTGGCATGTTGGGCATGGGTGCAATGGGCGCATTGTCCGGTGGTGAAAAGACATTCTGCCAAGAAATTGAATCGTGTGAAGATATAAATATGTAGGGGGTACAGATGATAAAAAAAATCGCGTGCGCCTTTGTGTTACTTGCCGTGCCGGTGGGGCTGTATGGGGCGGCGGCGGTGAAAAAGCAAGCGGCCATTCAAAATGGTACAAATGTTCGGGCACGCGTATCGGCAACCGGGGTGTATTCAAGTCAGTGTTATGATGCCTATTATGGTTGCATGGACCAGTTTTGTATTTCCGATAACGTCAACGGCGGCAGTTGTCTATGCAGTAATGATAATGCCAAATATGAACAAGAATTGGCCGAAATTGGCGAAATGTTGGCCCGTGCCGACCAAATCAAGACCGTAGAGGTGGAAAAAATAAAACTTGGGGCGAATGCGGATATTGTTTTTTCGGGGGGGCGTCAATACGATGCCAATGGGAATGTTGTTTTTAAAACTAATACAACCGACCCGGCCCAAGAAAAACAGACCAGACAGGCCAAACGGCAAGATTTGTTAAAAATGTTCGAATTAAAATTCGAAGATGAAGAAGACGAAGAAGATGATAATATTATGAATAAAACCGGCGCGGCATTATTTGCGGCCGCCAATGCCACATGTTCGGCCCAGGTTGGTGACGATTGCGCCAAAGATATGAAACTGTTGCGCCAGATATATCAACGGCAAATTGATTCTGATTGTCGCGGATTTGCAAACAGTATTGCCCAACAAAAGGCGGCCGCCACGGCCGCGTTAAATGATGCCGATGCCGCCGTACGCAACGCATTAAAAGATAGTTTCGCCGCCGCCAACAAGTATAACCAGGGCGAATGTATGGTCGAATTTAAAAAGTGTATGCAGGGTCCGGACGCATGTGGTGCCGATTGGGCGAACTGTGTGTCGAATGTCGCGTCGGAAAATATGCAGAATAACGAGACCGTGCATACCTATGGAACCAAGGTGGCGACCACGGTAAAATTTAATATCAGTGCATCTGTTATGGAACGGTTGGATGCAAAGCGTACAATTTGTGAACGTGTATTGGACCAGTGTATGGCCGTTCGTGATACGGTGTGGGACGCATTCCTGCGCGAGTCGGGGCCGACGTTAAGGGCCGCGGAACTGCGTGCGGAATCGGATATGCGGCAATCATGTTTAACCAATATCACCAAATGTATTCACACGGCCTGTCAGGATGATATCGCCGCCAAAGGTGTTGCAACCATGGATTCGTGTTTGACGCGTCCGGAAATGGCACGTTCATTCTGTAAAATTGAAATTGACCCGTGCGAACGTATGGCGGGGAAACAATTGTGGGATTACGTAACTGATAAATTGTTGGCAATGCGCGTTGATTCGTGTACGAATTCGGTTAAAAGTTGTTTTATGGATGAAAATCGTTGTGGCCCGGACTTTATGAATTGTATCGGTATGGATTATGAATTTATTCGCGGAATATGTCCGTTGGATAGTCTGGTCGCATGCAAGACATACGATACAGATAATAACGGCAAATTTGATATGGATGACCTGGACAGTATAATTACGGGGCTGTATCTGAACATAGATAACAAGGCATTGGAAAATTGTCAAAACCTGGTCGAAAAAAAGATGATGGAAATATGTGGTTCGACGACCGACTGTAATAAATTTGCATCCGACGATACAATCGGTACCGGGTCGTTACAGTATCAGAAGATTGGTGGTGTGCATCGGGTTTCAGGGATGATTTCGTTTGGCAAAATTAATGTTGGTTCGGACGATAAAACTGCGGGTTTAATCGATACGGCTGATTATGCGTGGTGGTTATTGGAAAGTGGCAAGGTGACAACCAATAATATTGATTTTGCAGACACAGTTATATATGAATTGGATAATATCCAGGGAACCATCAATCGTGTTATAACCATGATTGAATCGGACCCAAAAATACAATACTGTGTGACGGGACGTAATTTGGAACAAATTACCGGCGAAAAAAATTCAACCACGGCGCGTTTCCCGAATCTGTTGAATCAGATCAAGATGCAAATTGCGGTTGCGGCCCTGCGCCAGGCGCAAAATAATTACCAGGCAAAATATAATGAATATATTTCCAAGGCAACCCAGGCCGCCAGTACGGATATGGCAAATTTGATGTGTAATAAATTACCATTTTCAGATGGCACCGCCCAGGGAATGTCCGCCGCGGATTTAAAAACCGATATTTTACCACCGGGGCAATTGGTTGTTGAATTTGGTGGGGTTTCAAATGCCGCGTTGGCGGCCGGCGGCACACACACATCGGCCAGTGTCGGTGGCACGGTGTCGGTTGAACACAAAAGTGGTAATGCCGCCGGTGGAAATGATGGTGGCGCGTTAAGTACGGTTGGCGGAACACTTACCACACTTGGGGCCCAGGCGGGACATATCCTGTTGCAACGGGCGGCGGAAAAGGCGGCAACACAAATAGCATCAGGAGTAACATCAAAGGCATTGGAATCTTTGGTACAAAGCGCGGCATCATTTAATCCGGCGACGTTGGCGGTAACGGCCATTGCCGATATGTCAACCAAGGCAATTGGAATATTGGCATCAGACCATTACAAGGCGGAATGGGATGGTGGTTCGCGCGAAATGTGGACAACCTTTAATCGGGATACCCGTGTTTGTCGGTTGTGTACTTTAACGGTTACCAAGGATTGCAAAAGTGCATACAAACATGGATTTATGGGTATTGGACGCAAGAACGAACAAGATTGTGTAACATCCGAACCAATCGAAAAATGCCAAGATATTGAAATGTAACAAATGGGGAATGCAATGGAAAATAATGTTGTTGATGGTGTCGTTGGAAACGCGGTCGGGGCAATTCAGGCGGTCCCGGAAAAGGTCCAGGCCAGTGCAGATGCGTTAAAAGATTTAATTTCTTCGTTAAGCGGTATGGCCGTCGATTTTGGATTAAAACTGATTGCCGCAATCGTCGTTTTGGTCGGTGGTTTATGGATTGCAAAGCGTCTGGCGCGGTCGTTTCGACGCATTTTGGAACGCCGGAAATTGGAACCGTCATTGGTGTCGTTTTTGTCTTCGTTTATGAATATTGTCCTGCGGATTATGGTGGTAATCATAACATTGGCAACCGTTGGGGTACAAATGACATCTATTGTGGCGGTACTTGGTGCGGCGTCATTGGCCATCGGTATGGCGTTATCGGGAACAATGCAGAATTTTGCCGGTGGAATCGTTATTATGTTTTTAAAACCATTCAAGGTGGGGGATGTTATTACCACCGCAGATGGAAAAACCGGTATAGTAAAAAAGATTATGATTTTTACAACTGAAATACACACATTTGATAACCAGGCGGTGTTATTGCCAAATGGGGCGTTGTCCAATGCCCAGATTACAAATTTATCTGTGAATGATACACGACGTACGGACATAACGGTTGGCATATCGTATGGTGACAGTTTTGATGTGGCGCGGCGCGAAATTTTGGCGATACTGGACGCGGACGACCGGGTTTTGAAAACACCGGGGGCGGTGGTCGTTATTGATGCCCTTGGGGATAGTTCGGTTGTTTTGATTGTGCGTTATTGGACAACCGTGGCGGATTTGTTGGATTGTCGGGCTGATATATTAGAGCGGATTTACAAAACATTACCCAAAAAGAAAATACATTTTCCATTTCCACAAATGGATGTGCATGTTTCAAAATAATTTTACACCGGGCGCATTTGCGCCCTTGTTTTTTGTGAAAAAGTGTTTATAATAAATGCCATGGTTCGTGTGCCCATGGCTCAATTGGATAGAGCAATTGCCTTCTAAGCAATAGGTTGCAGGTTCGAGTCCTGCTGGGCACGCCAAAATTCAAACCGGCAATACGTCGGTTTTTGTTTTGAAAATCATTTGGGGGACTATTAATCTGTGTTATTGATTGCACGCAACAGGGCGCCCATCGCCCCTCTGTGTTCGTTCGTGTCCTTCAGATACCAGATTATAGTATAGCCACAGGAAACTCTGTAATTATTCCCATTCCCAAATGACACCCAGCGAGAATTCGTAGGGCGCAAGACTTTACAATAACAAGACCCCACCCGGAGCTCAGGCTTTTCAAAGGCCGCCTCTAACTCTGGTTCTATTTCCTCTGGGGCTTCTCGCAAGGCTGGTGTTACCAACGAATGCCATGCACAAATACCGCTTAATGTGCCATAGGAATATGTCGCACTCCATTGTTGGGGCATATCATCCGCCGAACGCCATACACTGCTGGGTGCAACATCCTTGTTAAATGCAACAACCATGGCATCGTTTTTAACACATAAATCCGCCGCAAACGCACCCGTTGTGATAATCAGCCCGAATAACCCAAACCATAATTTTTGCATTTTCCTTTCCCTCTTTTTTTCCGCCGGCGCCGTGCAACCCATTCCGACGGCGGATTTTTATATGTAAAAAGTGTATCAAAAACCAAG
>CAMVAR010000017.1 GCA_947165555.1 uncultured Pseudomonadota bacterium
TCGTGTTTCCAATCTGGCGGATGTTATGGATTTAACCGTTGCGTATAATGGCATTGCCGGGAATCCATTTGGGGCCGCCAATGTCCGCACAACCGGGTGTCCGGCAATGGATTTGGCATGGGTTGCCGCCGGAAAATTTGATGCGTTTATGTCCGGCAATTTGGATTTTGCCGAAGTTGCCGCAGCTGATTTGATTGTTCGCGAATCGGGTGGAAAAATAGAAATTGGCCCAGACATCATTGCAACAAATGGCAAGATTGAATTTCAGTAATATAAAACCGTCGTTTGGACGGTTTTATTAATTTAATACACACATTTTATATGTATCCGCGAAAGACACACCCCCCCAGGCAAAGAGCAACAAATATAAAACAACCATCAAAAAAGATGGTCCGACTATCCCGCAATAACCGCATCAGAAATCAATTTGACCGCATTATTTGGAACCAACGATTTTGATGCCATTTTTTCCAATCGTGACGGATTATCAAACAAGTCAATCAATGTTGCCGTCAACCATTTTGGTGTAAACTTATCTTGGGGGATGGAAAAACCGCCACCCAATTTTTCAAAATTTGATGCGTTGGCCGCCTGGTCCGGATTAATGGATAACGGCACCAATATGGCCGAACGCCCGATCGTCATTAATTCAACAACTGTACTGGCCCCACTGCGCCCGATAACGATATCACAATCCGTAATTGCCCCCGCCATATCACGAATAAACGACAATACGTTTGCATGTATTTTATTGTCCGAATAAAATTTTTGCAGGCGCGCAACGTTTTCAGGGCGGGTTTGATGTGTAACAAAAACCTTTTTATTTTTCAAATTACCAATTGCCACCGGCACAACATCGTCTAATATTTGCGCACCCAACGAACCACCGGTTACCAATATACGCATTTTGCCCGGTATTTTCGTTCCGGCACGTTCAATAAATTCATGACGTACCGGCAACCCAGTATATATAACATGCGCATTCGTGTTTTTAGGAATACCAGATACATTCTTGAAACTGGTCATCAATGTTTTTACCCATCGCATTGCAAAGCGGTTTGCACGACCAATTGCGCCGTTTTGTTCATGCAAAAATGTAGGAATTCCCCAAACGTGCGCCGCAAACACCGCCGGAACCGACGCGTATCCACCAAACGCAACCATGCGGTTGGGACGCGAAAACGCAAATCGTATGGTCAATGCCAATGCCGAAACAGCAATTTTAAATAATGCGATGATTTGGTGAAGACGACTTTTTGCACCAACGCCCGACGCCCAAATATGCACATGACGCACACCGGCGGGCGCCCCATCGGCAACCATTTTGTTTACGCGACCATCGCATGATATTGTGACACGATGACCACGTGCCGCAATTTCTGATGCGACCGCCAACGCCGGAAATACATGACCACCCGTCCCACCCGTTGCAATCCATATTTTCATATCAATCCCCCGTTATTATTGTTGCCCCCATTTGTCCATTCGGACCAATGCCAACATCATTCCAAACAAGATACAAAATCCGACCAGCGAACTGCCCCCGTATGATATAAATGGCAATGTCATACCGGTTGGTGCAAAAATGTGTAATGTTGATATAAGGTTTATACATATCTGAATCATAAACAATGCCGCCGTGCCACCAACCGTATAAAACGCAAACCGATTATGGGCCTGCATTGCATTGGACACCAATAATTTAAACATCCACACCACGCAATCAATGCGCCCAAATCTTCGGAAATCGCCGCAAAAATAAAATCAGTGTGCGCGTCCGGCAAATAGCGTTTAATAAACGCGTCATCACCACGTCCCAACAGCCCACCATGCTGAATCGCCTGGACCGATTGTGTTACCTGGTAATTATCACCATCACCGGTAATCAATGCGTTAATACGCCCATGCACGTGGTCCATGGTATAGTATGCAAATGTTAGCAAGCCAATTCCAACACCAATAAGCGCAAAAAACATTTTCCATGGTAACCCCGCCAAAACCAACATAATCGATATCACACCCACATACAGCAATGTTGAACCAACGTCTGGATGTTTAAATATAATCCCAATCATTGGCCCCACCACGACCAAATATGTCCACCAACTTAGCCAACGCAATCGCAACGCATCGCGCGTCCACATACGGTTACCGAACATGGCACGCATTTTTGCCAAAAACCACGCAGTTAGAACAATAAAACCTGGCTTTATAATATCAGCCGGCATTATATTAAAACCAAAGAAAGAAACGAATCGTTTGGAACCTTTGACCACATGTGGGGACACAACAGTTACCGCCAACAACAACAACCCAACCACAACTATTGCCGTGGCCAGGCGCAATACCCATTTAGTATTTAGCATGCTGCATATAACCAGTGATGCAACACCAATCAGATAAAACGGCAAACCTTTTTGTACAAAAAAATACCACGGTTTGTGTAATATGGCGGCGGTTGCACTGCCCGCGGATACGGCGAAAATAATCCCCAACCCAATCAGCACCAATGTCATTGATAATAATTTTCTATCTACTTCGAAAAACCAATTGGTTAATTTACTGTCATCGGTTCGCCGTAATCTGAACATATTGCATTCTCCCGAATATTAGGCAAATTTTAATACCATTAATGCCAACCCCGAAAATAATATAGACATCACGAAAAAGCGGTCTACTATTTTTGTTTCGGGCCAACCCAATTCTTCAAAATGATGATGTAATGGCGCACGACGGAAAATACGACGCCCCACGCCCGTCATACGACGCGACAATTTGAAAAACGTTGTTTGCAAAAACGAAGACAGTAATATTAAAACCATCATACCCGCCGCAATACCCATGATGATTTCAGATTTTAGTAACATTGCGACCGTACCCATAAATCCGCCCAATGCCAACGAACCAACATCCCCCATGAATATTGATGCAGGCCGGGCATTAAACCACAAAAATCCCAACACCGCGCCAAATGCCGCCCCCAGTACCGGATACAGACCGCTGGCATCGGGCATAAACAACACCGTATCCATAAACCCTATACGTGTCGCACCATAAAGCGCAACAACCAAAACAATCAATACCGGTATGTATAATTTCGCCAACATCCCGTCCAATCCATCCGTAATATTTGTCGCATTTGCACCGCCACAGATAACAAAATATGCAAACACATAATATAAAAACACATAACCAAACAACCGCAGCGGCAATATAATCCCAAATGGTAACGCCAACGAATACTCTGGGATATATGGTGGCATTGTTTTGTTAATCAAATATGCCAATACACATACTATTGCCCCTTCTAGGACCAGGCGTAAAATCGGCGACAGACCATTTGACGCCTTGCGCGATTGACTGGTTACCTTTTTATAATCATCAACAAATCCAACCATGCCAAACGCCACCAATGATAATAATGCAATCCAACCCGTCGTACTGGCCAATGGCATAAATGCGATTGCGCCGCATAAAATCGCCACAAGAATCAAAATACCGCCCATGGTTGGGGTACCCGCCTTTTTACGATGCGTTTCGGGAACATTTTCACTGATTGGTTGACCCTTTTTCTGCCATGCGTGCATTGCACGAATAAACGGTCGCCCAAACAAAATCATTATCAAAAATGCCAACCCAAATGCCGCCCCAAACTGGGTCCAACCACCAAAAAACACGCCGTATCCATGTGATAGCAATAAATCAGTAAGCATAAAATCTCCTTTCTTATGCAATTATTCTATCACATTGAAATAAATAATGAAATGTTATTTAAAAATTTTTATTTACACGAAATTGGGTCTTCGTCATTCAAAAACAATGTCCATTCACGGCCCTTGTTCCACATGGTAATATTTGTATCATTCAGCACCCCCGCATAGCGTGCGCCCGACCCAGACGGCACCAAAACCAATTGAACCGAATCGCCATTTACAACCATATCTAATGTATCGCCGTCGGCCGACATATTAATTGTAATATCATATTGACCACATGTTAAATTATCGTCCGTAACATCGCACGCCACGATTCCAAACATACAAATCATACCAATCAAAAATTTTTTCATTGTAACCTCTCTTGCTGTGTTTTTAGAATATTCCGCCCACAACCGCATTAACACGGTCCGGGTTGCTTACCGGTGCAGGGTTTGGCGATTGCCCCGGTTTAAATGCCTCTATGATAATTGTACCAGTTGGGTCTTCGGCGGCGGCGGCACCACTGCGGCGATTTACACGCACAAAGTTCAATCCATCGGGCACCGGAAACGGTTGATTTTTCTGATTTTGTAACGCAACCCGCATAAAATCTGCAAAAACGGTGGCGGCCATATGACTGCCTGCGCCACGGCCCAACGGTTTTGGCGTATCATATCCCAAATAGACCCCGGCAATTATATCCTTGGAAAAACCGACGAACCAAACATCTTTGACTTCGTTGGTTGTACCGGTTTTACCGGCAATTGTGTGTCCGGGGATTGCCGCCTGGCGGCCGGTACCACGTTCAACCACACCCTGGAGTATGGATACCAGTTGGTACAAACTTTGTGCATCAGATAACGGTTCGGATAACGGTGCGTCGGCGACCGGTTCTAAATCCGGCGACCATTGAATAATTTCCGACTTTGGGCCACCAATGATATTTCCATATCTGTCTTCGATATAATCGACGAATTTTGGTTCAATTTTGCGTCCCCCATTAACAAACGCCGAATATCCCAAAACCAGCTTTTCCAACGTGGTTTCGCCAGAGCCCAATGCCATTGATAAATTCAAATCTTGTTTATCAGATGGATAAACACCGAATCGCTGGGCCACCTCTATGGCGTCGGCGACCCCAATTTTTTCAACCATTCGCACACTGGGTACATTACGCGACGTTTCCAGCGCAAGGCGCAACGGTACATCGCCCAAGAATTTTTTATCATAATTTTCCGGTTTCCATTCGCGATTGTTTTCGCGCCAACCAACAATCGGCGTATCCGAAATCAGCCCCTGGGGTGAAAAACCGCGTTCCAATGCCGCCAGATATACGAATGGTTTTATCGTACTGCCTATCTGGCGGTATGCCTGGGTTGCGCGATTAAACGAACTTTCTGCGAATGAACGCCCGCCCGCCATGGCCAACACACGCCCCGTATGCGGATTCATCACAATAATCGCGCCCTGTAATTTATCGGTACGGCCCGCATTGTATGCATCCAACGCCCGGTTTAGTGCGGCGGACGCGGCACGTTGATATTCGGGAACAATTGTGGTTTTTATATACAGACCGTTATTGTACAACGCGTCGCGACCCAATTTTTCCAACAATTGCCGGCGAACATCTTCGGCAAAATATTGAAATTCCGGTTCCATTTGTGCGGTAAATCCGGTGTTGATATTTAACGGTTCGGCGGCGGCGGCCATCCCATCGGCGCGCGAAATAAAACCTTCGGCAACCATGCGGCGCAAAACATAATTGCGACGTTCGATTGCGCGGGCGCGGTCATTTGGCGCCTTGGGCAGGGACGCCAAAAATGCACATTCCGATAGTGTTAATTCAGATACCGGTTTATTAAAATACATCAATGCCGCCGACCCAACACCGTATGCACGCGCCCCCAAAAATATCTGATTTAAATACAGTGTCATAATATGTTTTTTTGAAAACGTCCGTTCCAAACGCAATGCCAAAACCGCCCCTTTGATTTTGCGGGACACAGTGCGGTCCGACGTCAGAAAGAAATTTTTTGCAACCTGTTGCGTGATGGTGGACGCGCCGGTAAATGTTGTATTAAAACCCAACATGCGCATAAAGTTATTGATTGATGCGCGCAAAATACCCTGAATATCAATGCCCGGATGTGTCCAGAAATTTTGGTCTTCGGCGGCGACAAAGGCGTTTACCAATTGTGGCGGAATATCATCAAAGTCAATAAAAACGCGACGTTCTTCGGCATATTCGATTAACAGCGACCCATCCGACGCATACAGGCGCGTTGCAACCGGTGGCGCATAGGTTGCCAATTTGCGATAGTCCGGCAAATTTCCACCATATATCAAAAACAGCGCCGCAACCCCGGCAATTGCCGCCACCGCGCACCAAAACACCACATGCAAAAACACCCGAAATACAGATTTTATTTTCATACGGTCAATATTAAGATAAAACTTTTTTATTTGCAAGCGGGATATTATATTGGTAATATGAAATTGTAAATTTTTTCACAGGAGAGATTTAATGAAAAAACTTATTGCCGGTTTATGTGTGATATTGGCATCCCACCCAGGATGGGCGAGCAACTATCAACAAGAACCAGAATTGGTAGAAACTATGGATGAACATGTACTAAAAAACGCATGGAAGGTTTGGCCATGGGAATATAATACAGACGTTTCATCCAAATTTGTAAAAGCAGGTAATATTGGCAAAGACAACTATAGTGGCGCATGCTCTTTCCAGGGTGCAATTGTTGCGGTTGTCGCCACGGAAATATATGAAAATGGGGCCAAATTTTGTACACGACAAATTCAATCTGCGGGTTCAGGCCAAAAACACTGGATTGATTTTTATGATTTTGATGGCGCACCCATAAAAGTAGCTAAGACCTCAACAACCTGGGTGGATACGGGTAACAAATTTGAATATAAGTGCGAAACATTTTGCAAACCAAATTACTTTGGGGATAAATGTGACCAGACAAAGGGGCAGTGCCTGGATAAAACTTTTACATTGCCCGGCACCGCCCAGTATCTAACACAACCTTATTATTGCGACGCCACCGCATATATTACAACATCAACCCAAGTTACATTTTCCCAAAATATCAATAGCACAAAAGACCATTCTAATTTGTTGGTATTGGGCGTATTAGAGGCAAAAAATCACGGCATTATCGTTGCACCGGTTGCAATAAACGCCAACAAATACAACGATTCCAATCTCTATATTGCCGGAACGTCTAGCAACAATGACAAAACCAGCCTGCTGTGTGCGCCGGGGTATGTGTATAATAACGACAAGACGGATTGTGTGCCGGGACCGGTATGCAAATTGGACAACCTGTGTAACGGGTTTAGTGCCAATGATTATAAACCCACCACTACAGACTTGGAACTAGATGGCGACTGTTATAAATTTAAGTGCCAATCTGGTTATAAATTGAACAGCGCGAACAAATGTGTGGCAAACAATGGCGATGGTGGTGGCGGCGGCGACACAAATAAATACACAATGCCGGATATGTTTAGATGTTGGAAATGTATTAGCAATTTCAAAGAATGCCTGTCCGGCACGGTTGATGCCCAAACATGTACGGTGTCCAATTAATCACAATTCATCGTCATACCTATCATTCACCGTCATACCGACGAAAGTCGGTATGACGTCGGGATGGGTTGCGGGGCGGACCCGCGACGGGGCTGAATTTTACCCCCGGATGAAATCACCCACGGAATTTTTCAATTTCCGCGGGACCCGATGCACCGGGGTTTCTTTTATTTTGTCGTATCGGCCACCTGTCCAAACAACGCACGATATAATCCAGATGCTGATTCCCTATCAAATATCTGCACGTGTAATACTTCAGGCTATCAGTATAGCTATAATCAAAATAAATGTGACAATGTACATAGCGATACCCCCAATGTAGAACTATGTATCATTATTATTCGGGTCAGGGATAGGATGCTCAGTGCCAGTATTTGACATACATTTATTATTCACATGAGAGTAAAAGTAGCCTTCATTACACGTGCAGATATTTAATAGGGAAGTAGCATCTGGATTATATTGTGCGTTGCTTGGACAGGAAATGCACCTGTTTTTCAGCCGGTTAAGAAACTTTTGGTCTGGGCATACACATTTATAATCATTTAACTCAAATGCCTTTAATTGATTATTTAATGGGTTGTCTTGATATACGCTGCCGGGTGGACAGGCGGCGCATTTTCCCAGATTATTGAACCAAGTCCCACTATTGCACGTACAATGCCCCCAGAAATCTGGTGTTTCGCCGACTGCGGTTTCGTGGCCATTCGCGACACCACATGATAACGCATTTGTACAAACACCGGAATTATCGTATTGACCCCCATTCGTACAACGTGGCAAACATGCACCATTGAACGATACATAACCTTCACGACAACGGCATACGCGGTTCACAAAACCTTCGACAGTATTGTTTGGCGACATATTATCCACGATGATACTATATTCATATACCGAATTATCCGGGCACAACAGAGATTGATAGAATATTTCAGAAATGCTGTCGATACATGTGGCCGGGTCTTCCGGGGGGCAACTGGCCTGGTCGGCCGCAAAAATCGCATAGCCACATGTCAACGCAACGTTACGGCATGCACCACGCATGATATTATATACACTGGCGGCGGATGCGGTCGCGGCCCACGATGTAACCTGGGATACCTGGGCGTTATAACATGTGCCGATGTCATTCAGGCATGTCGATGCATAATCTGCAACAATTTGATACTGGGCGGCACGGATATTAACCATCGCACGCTGAATATAATTAATTACAATATCGTTATGTTTTAAATAATTTCCGCGCGTATCGTACGTATATGCACGACATTTATCCAATACCGGACGGCACAGACCTTCGGCCGTTGCCTTTTGATTTGTCCCAATTTTCGACAACAGGTATTTTACAATACAATGACCATCACCAAGCTGGTCTTCAGAGCGTTCGGTACTTATTGAGGTACTGCACCCTTGCTCTGTTAATGGGGCCCCATACGATGCCCCCAGAAACGCATCATTAATTCCCGCATTGTTATAGTTCGCCATAAAGTTTTGAATCATATTTATGTTTTGACCCAAAACAACGTTCCCATTTTCGTCGATATACTTTTTCGTCGGGTCCAGGCATTTTGCATAATCTTCGCCACAAACCATATCGTCGGTCATACATGTTTCCAACGCCGCAATACATCCACGCGCGTCGTATGTATTCTGGTTCTGTAACACG
>CAMVAR010000018.1 GCA_947165555.1 uncultured Pseudomonadota bacterium
TCCTTGGCATATTTGCTAACATCGCGCAACGTATCGGTTTCTTTGACAAATTCGGCGACGTTTTTATCGCTTTTTGCCAAATCATCCATTAATTTTTTTGCCTCATCTATTTCTTTGTTATTTAGTTTTTTAAAATCATCCAGTTTTCCCAAGTCTTCGACCTTGGTAATATTTTTTGCCGAATCCCCAAGGTGTTTTGCATTTGTTGCGTGTGTTTTGCGTGCGACGTCCAATTGTTTTTCAATATTCTTATATTTTTTCGAACCACGTGTTGCTTTGGCCAATTTTTCTTCTAATCGGGTAACGTCCCGTAACGAAGATGCAAATTTATCGGCATATTCAACATTACGTGTGGCGCGATGAAAACGACTGGAATGTTTTACATAATCTTTGACCGAATCGATTTTGTTCAAACGTCTTATGTTTTTTGCCAATTTGCCCATGATTTTTGTCGCGCGCGCACCCTTGATTGCGCCGGTGGCAAGCGCACTGGCCCCGAATGTGGCGACGGTCATTGCAACGTCCAGACCAATTTCCGCCCACGATATCCAGCGTAAATCACGGTCGCCGGCAATATAGTAATTATTTTTATCGCCGTCATGTTTTGCGGTGCGGTCGCGAATTACATGGTGGACCATGCTGTTGTGTAACTTGCCACCGATGCCGGTTTTTGTGGAACATGTGCCGTTGATATCGGTTGGGTATAATTTATCAATGTTGTCATATACATATTGCATGGATAGTGTGTTGTTACGTCCCGGCCCCACAAATTCGTCCAATGCGCCGGCCTGGGTTACCATAATTGCATACCATGCCGGGTCTGTATTAACCCATGTTGCGTGCGGGTCGGTCGGCGACAGTTCCGGATTTACGTCATCGGTTGGTAATTCGGTCTTGTTGGCCAATAAAAAGCGTTGGTTTAAAACATTGGGTGTTGTTTTGTAATCGATAACAATTTGTCGTCCGCCCGGGAAAGTATATTGAATTGGAATGAAATTAATTGGGGTGTCGGGGTCGGCATCTTCGATTTCAGGGCATGATAAAACAGCACTTAATGTATCAGATGCGGCGAATATATCATATACCCATTGTTGAACATCGTATTCCGAATCGTCTTCATTCACCATATCGGCATTTGCGGCCAACGCATCGGCAAATGCCCGTGTGGCGCATTCAGTATCGGTTGGCATTTGCGCATTTAAAATTTCCGCCGTTGTGCGAAAATCCCCCGCCGCAAACGCAGTCAGGGGGAAAAGGAATAATAAGATAGAGAATTTTTTTTTCATTTAATTATATATGGGCCGTCAACGACGCTAACCTCTGTTATGTCACCTAAGTCTTTGGGAAATAATATACAAAAATTGCAATACAACAAATTTGTCCAACTACGCCCTGGTTTTCTGCTTACAGATATAGGTAATTTTACAATGTATGCGGCTAATCCATCCGCGGAACAAGAAGAATTTTGCAGTTTTTCTGCAAATTGTTTGATGCGGTTCCTGGCATCTAAATAGTTCGGAACCATAGTAATATTCTCTGCCCCCCCCCATCCCCATGCGTTTATTAATAACAATCCTGGAAAAATTCTGTGACCGTGTCCTACTGGATAATCTAAAAAAAACTCACCCTTGTTCTCGGTTATAGGATATGAACTTTGGCCAGCTGTATTTATGGCTGTATCAGCGTCACTACCAAATCTTACACTATGGTCTGAACATTTATCGTTGAAAAAATAAGATGTATTAATAGAGCTTTTAGTTAATGTTCTACCTGGGGTTAGATTACGAATGTTTACCACAAGAACAGCGGTAGGAAAATCAATATAATCGAACACAGCGTCTCTTGTTATATTAAAGTCATAGTATTGGTTGTTGATTTGAACCTTAACCGGCAAAGTTGGGCTTTCCAAAAAAACATTAAACTCGGCTATGTTATCAGATGAGTTTAAACAATGTTGTGTTATAGCTTCTCCAACAAGTGTGTAAAAATCTGATTTGTGATTTGTTATCCAATGTCGCACATCTTGTGTTCCAATTTTATTAGCAAGTGTTGTTTGAAAATTGCTATCATTTCCCAACTCTGTTAAACACGTGGGGCGTGGCGGTGTTGTGCCCGCGTGGCAAATAATTGTATTCATTAAAATGATAGAAAAAATCACAAATTTGGCCATGTTCATGCCCCCTGCTTAAATGTTTATTACTATGACTGTGTTACCATTTTCATCTACATATGTATTGTCATTTGGGTCTGGGTTAACCGGTGGATTTGGGTTAACCGGTGGATTTGGTTGATTTGGGTCGCGGCATGCGTTCTGTTCCAGAATGTATGACGAATCGTTACATTGCCATTTTGCATAAAATGTTAAATCGGCGGTTTCGGTGGGGGCAATCGTTTGGGTAAACCCACAATTCGTTAATGCAATATCGGTACACCAACCAACAAAAGTACTGTTGTCGCGGGTGGGTTGCCATGTTATTGTTGCGCCCGTTCCGGTCGCGTACGTTGTGGGGGCACCGGTGGTTGGGGAACCACCGTATGTAACATAGGTGATTTTATGGGTGTTTTTGGCAACGCATTCGGGGTCGTTTGGAACACGTTCGCAATATTTGTCGCGATTTAATTGCTTTAACCGGTCAAGGTAGGCCTGGCTTGATTCTTCTTCGAAATTTGGTACACGATACGACGGCAGGTCTTTATATGGCAAATACCCGGCCGCGGTATTGGCCATGCGGTCCGTAAATGATATGTCCGCCGTGGTTTTGGGAAATGCCGTTGGGGTAATTGTTGCGGGTGTGCCGGTCATTTTTTGCAGTCGGTTTAATTCGGCCGTACGGTCGGCGACCGCCTGTTGATATTCGGATTTGGTTTGTTTAAATGGATTTTGTATTGTTACAGATGTGGTCGGTTGCGTGGTCGGCATTGGGGGAATAACCGCGGACGTATTGCCGCGATTATTCATATATTTGTCAAAGGTTGAATCAATATATCCGCCACATGATGTGGCAAAATTATGCCCCGGCAATTGAGATAACTGGACCATGATGTGTGGACGAATATCGCCAATGCGCATACCGGCGCAATAATTTTTCGATGCGCAATATGTTGAAATCAATGTTTCAACCGTGCGATTACAATCGCCGGTATTTAAATCGGGACCGGTTGCATATATTGGACGTGGAAAGTTTTGGTTGTATGGGCTGTCCTTGTTCCAAAATGGATTTGATGAATAGTTTTGCACATTTTGAATTTGGCCGTATTTGGAAAATGGCGTCGGCGCAACCGATGCGGCATGTGCCGCGCCGCTTGAAAAAACAACGATTGTGGCCAAATAACCCGTTAAATATTTCATTCCTACACCCTGAACTGGTTATCCCATTATAACAAAAATGTGGTCGCAATCAAAGATAAAATTCCACCAACAATAAAAAATGGTGCAAATGGGATAAAGCGCGTATGTTTGGCCCATGCCCAAATTGCCCCGGTTATACATGCAACAATCAACGCAATGGCCAATCCAAACACGCCGCACCACATGCCCCCCGTGGCAATTAACTTAATATCCCCCATGCCAATTGGCGGGGTCTGGTTTGGGGATTTGCGCGACAATATTTTATCAAACACCGTACCAACAATGGCGGCCATTATATAGCCAAATGCCATACCGATGACGCCGTTTTCAATTGGGTGTGGCCATGGGAAAAATGTTACGATAATTGTTCCGATAATCAGTAATGGAAACAGGTATCCGTCCGGAATAATGCGTCGCCGCATGTCGGTTTGTGCAATTTTAAACGACAAAAACAATCCGCCAATAATTAATAATGAAAAAAAAGCCCAAAATATATATAAAAACATATTTGCCCCCTTGCCTTTCGATTCGGTTTTGTGATATGATACAGTATATCATATAAATGTATCAAGGTTTAGATGAAATGAGCAAGTCTTGGGATAGCACAATTTTAAAGAAATTAAAGGCACTTGTGGGCAAGGGTTTGTCAACCGCCGAAATAGGCAAGCGTTTGGGTATGTCGAAAAACGCAATTGTTGGAAAGTTACACCGACTGGGCTGGAATTCCAAGGCGCCAGAGGTTAAATCTGAACCGGTGCAAAAAAAAGCAACGGCGGGTAAAAAAATGCCGCTTGCCAAAAAAACACCGATAAAGCCCCAGACAAAAAAGAATGCCGGGGCGCAAAAGACTGTGCGTGGTACGTCGTCACGGGAATCAAAATCAAAAACAGTGGCACCGGCCCGTGTTGTCAAAAATGTCCCGCCGGCCAAGAATGTTAAGCCTGCCAAGACGGCATCAAAAAAGGATGCCAAGACGGATATCGTTGCGACAACGCGGGCGAAAACAAATGGCGGTCATGCGATTGCCGGGAAAAATGTGGCCGTACATCAACGTATTGTTCAGCATGCGTTGGAAATGGCGAATCTGAAACCGAATCAATGCCGGTGGCCAGTTGGCGACCCCGATTCGGGAAACTTTCATTTCTGTGGACAACAGGTGTTTGTTGGCAAACCATATTGCTATGAACACTGTCGCCAGGCGTACCAATTTACCACACCCAAGAAAAAATAGCCAACTGTGGGGGATGTATCAAAATGCCGGGAGAGAAAGATTTTTTTGAAGAATTACATTTCATGGATTATGAAATCGCCGGGAACAAATTTCGTGCCTGGTTCGCGCCCGACGATAAATTGATTTTTGTGTTGGATGTGTCGGATGATGTATATAAACCAAATGCGTTATTGGTAATTGACAGACACGACGATAGAAAATGGGACGATGTGTTGGCCAATGATTACGGTGTCGATTTGGAAGAGGTGCGCCCCAAAAAAGATAATAAATATCAAAAGCTGGATGTTGAATATTCGGGACTGGATGTATATGAAAAATTAATAGATGCGTATGAAAATACTGATGCGGTTGATAATGCAATTGCGGAATTAATTGATTTTCGTGATGCGGCCGTGCGGCGTTCGGCGATGGCGCGATTGAACGTTGCAAATGATGCAATTGATGTTGCACGTGATACAATTTTGCGTACACAAAATTCTGTTCATGGATTGACAGAACGTCGTCGCAGGTTGCGTGTAAAATTGTCCAAGTGTCAGGAATCTGGGGCTGGGGAGACGACGAAGCAATCGGCCGCCAAGATATTAAAGGTCGAAGCGCAACTGGAAAGCGTTGCCGAAAAATTGGAACGGGCCGAACGGCGTATGGAAAATGCACAACGCAGAATGGATATTGCGGTGGCAGATGCCGAATCTGCACGTGAATTATTGGCGTTGCCGCGTCGTACACCGGCGGTGGATTATTCGGATATAGCCCATGATACAAATGATGTTGATGTGTCATCGCCGATGCCGCAATATCGTACGGGGCGCATTTCGGTGGCACGGCATACCGGAAATTCGCATGTCGCACGGCGTAATGTTGATAATGTGGATGATGACAACATGGATTCTGCGGATGTGGCGACAATGCACGAAGGTATGGAAAAAATTTCCGATGACGATGGGGACAACGCTGTTTTGCCTGTGCCAGAATATGATTTTAAACTACAACAAGAGGACGAAGAAATGTCTGATTCAGAAGAAGTAAAACCTTTATTTGACCAAGACCCGGAAATTTTGGATGAAGAAATCGCGTTTAAACCGGTTGAATTTGAGAATATTCGTCCGGCCGTTGATTCCAGTATGCGTCCGATGTCGCCAATTGAAACGGAAAATGTATCTACTCAAAATGATTCAGGCTATGATACCAATCCGTTAAATGGCGCAAACGATACGTCGGCGGGTCAGAATATTGAAACGGCACCAGAATTATATGACAATTCATCAAATGTGGCGAAACCGGAATATACACCCGAACACCCAATGGGGCCGCGGTCGGATGTTCCACCGGTTGTCGCGCCCGCCCCACAGCCAACGGTAAATACGGCAACGCGGCCGATGTCACCGATTACCGGTGGCGATGTGCGTCCTGTGGGACAAAAAAGTGGTCGGCCAACACTGATTTATTATGTATTGTTGATAATTTTAATTGTTCTGTCGGTATTCACACTGTGGTTATATCAGCAAAAGAATGGTGGCACGGTTCCGTTTCCGGATGTGGGTGCAAAAACGGTCGTTGCGCCGGATATTATTGATACAGTGAATACACCAGACACGATTTCCGAACCAATTGTTGAACCAGAGCCAGAACCCGTCCCATCCCCGATTGCAGAAGATGTTACGGTTGCGGATATTAACATTGAATACCCATCGCGTGATGTTTTGATGGCGGCCGAACCGGCCCCGGTTGTTGTGGAATCCGAACAAGATGTTTTAATGCGCAAGGATGCCTATAATGTTGCAACCGATGATAAGGTGTTTCTTGTGCCTGAAACGCACGATGCGGTATCGCCGGTGCCAGAGCCGGTTGTGACGACCGTTGTGGCACCTGATGTGATTATTGATGATGATATTGTATCGGTGCCGACGCCGGTTGTGAATACTTATGTCAATGATACATATGATGCAAATAATTATATCGAAGATACGACCGTGGTGGATACCCGTATTATGAATGATTACGATACGACAAATGATGTTGTTATGGATGTGTCAAATGATGTATATTATCAAAACGGTACGATGCCACAATATGATGACTATGTTGAAGATGTGGATGCGGGGTATTATGATGCACATGGCGCCGTATATCAGGAATCAAATCCCGAACGGACGAAACATTTAACGGTGCATGATGGCGGACAATACAGCGTTATATATGAAGAAACCAAATATTAAAAAAAATATCACACAAAATGTGTGATATTTTTTTAATGAATTTAAAATTTAATTTTCAATTACAACCATTGCCGCAGAAAAGTTTTCTTGGTCCGTTATAGACAGGTGAACACGTGCCCCCGTCCCGGCCAGTTCTTTTAATGCGGCCCGCGCCCCGCCGGTAATCAATATCTCGGGTTGACCGGTATCATTATGGGTGACCGAAATGTCAGAAAATGTAATGTCGTCGCCAAACCCGGTCCCCAGTGCTTTAAGGCATGCCTCGCGCGCGGCCCAGAAATTTGCCAGATGTTTTTCGGCATTCGCATTGTCGCCGTCGGCATATTCCAATTCTTTTTTTGTGAAAATGCGTTGCTTCTTGAACGCGGACCAATCCAGAAAACGTCCAGATTCGACCAAATCAATCCCAATGCCAACAATCATTAATTCCTCCCTTTGGGTGTGTTATATATCCGATACGGGAATATAGAAACTTTTTACCGATTCGTGCAAGCATAAAATACAAGACAACAAAAAATAATGATTGACTTTTATAATTATTATTATTTATAATATTTTTGGATTCAAAGGAGTAAAATATGAAAAAATCACGTCTTTTATTGGGTGTCGGCGCAATTGCGGTGGCGTTATCATGTGGTGCGGTCAATGCGATGCCGAATCGCGGTGGTGGGTATCATCATGTGGTGTCGCATCATACGCCGGTTTATGTACATCCAGGGGCGCGTCATCATCCGCGGCCGGCCAATCATCATAATGGTGGTGGCCATCATACGACGCATCATCACCATCATCATCACTATAATAATAACACCGGCAGTATTATTTTGGCCACGGCGTTATTGATATCTGCATTTATGTAGGATTAGTGGCCGGTGTTAATGGTTGGCGCGGGCGCAAATGCGCCCGTATTTTTTTTTGCGTTGCGATGTGTCGAACCGTTATACCCACGATAAAATTAAAATCGGCGCACGGCCGATTTGCATTTTATGGTCGGGGCGACAGGATTGTAATTCCCGCTCACTGTGTTCGCGGGCCCCTTTCACTGCGCGCACTTTGTGCGCTTGTTCCGAACCTGGCAACTTCGTTGCGATGTGTCGAACCGTTATACCCACGATAAAATTAAAATCGGCACACGGCCGATTTGAATTTTATGGTCGGGGCGACAGGAATCGAACCTGCGACCCCTTGCACCCCATGCAAGTACTCTACCAGGCTGAGCTACGCCCCGACGACAAATGCTATGTTAAACCAATATTATATAAAACACAAATGTTTTTTATTGCGATTTATTGCCGGTTAACAATTGATTAAAATCAATTTTATCTATAAGCCCCCCCATTACTGGCGCCATTTTTTGGGATAATTCTGTTGTGCAATCGGTGACGGTTACAGATACATAACGACACGCCGGGTCTGCTTTATCTGCGTATTTATCCTCTGTGCAATTTTTTGCGCCATAACCATATGAATATGTTTGTGATATAAAAGATTTTAGTGGCGTTTCTTCTTTTAAATGTTTTATAACCGCTTCGGCGCGTTTTTTGGACAATTCTTCATTTGTTTTGTAATCACGTCCCGATTTTTTTGCTGGGGTTGTTCTATCTGTGTGCCCGTTGGCGGTAATGCATATTTTTGAATTTTTGTATGCGTCTTTATTTAAAATCTTGGAAATCTTGTTGGCCCATTCATCAAGGACATTGGGATTTTTCAATGTGTATTCCCCAGGTTCAAACAAACCTTTGTCAGTTACAAAAGACAACTTACTTAGTTCTGCGCCAAGGTTGTTTTGCTCTTTTATTTCTGGTTGGGGATTGGTTGAACCTGAACCTTTTGTGTCTGATATTGTTAGAATAAATAGCGGAAATTCAAATTCTGTTTCTTTTTCGACTTGTTGGAATTCTCGCTTTAATTCTTCTGTCTTGTTCCCGCGTTCGTTGAGCAGGTAATTTCCGATAACGCCTGTGGCAACGCCCGCACCGGCAACAATCGCGCCGGTCTTTAATTGTTTGGCAGTGGATTCTTTTTGTTCGGCCCATGCCGCCGCATCTTCGCTTTCTTTATCCGTCAATGCACGATAAAGTGATGTTTCCGCGCCGCCCGTTTTACCAACACTTGCATACTGATACAATCCAGATTGCGCACGGTCGTATAAAATCTCAC
>CAMVAR010000019.1 GCA_947165555.1 uncultured Pseudomonadota bacterium
TACCATTCGGTGCGGCATATGCAATGGCAATGTTTTGGTGGGTACTGCATAGCATTTATGTTGTTCCAGAATTGGCCAATCAGTTCGCAATTTGGACCGTGCCGGGATTGATAGGTATTGGTATTGTTGGCGGAATAATTTTTTCAATACCGTTCATGGCGATTTCAGCGCCGCGCACAATTACGGTGTGTCGCCCATGGGTTTTTGCCGCGACATGGGTTTTGGTTTTATGGCTGCGTGAATGGGCCTTTACCGGTTTTCCGTGGAATCCGATTGCAAATGTTGCACTGGAAAATATTTTTGTTGCAAATTCTATGTCTGTATTTGGGGCGTTGGGGTTATCGTTTGTAATTGTTGGGTTAATTGCCGCAATCGCAGAAATTATTCAGAATTATCGTGCAATATTAAATTGGTGCGTGTTTGTAATATTTTTGATGTTTGGCATGGTTGGGGTGTTGATGGGGGTGAAAAATATTGACCTGGTTGAATCGATGCGTGATACGCAAACGCCGCTTGTGCGGATTGTTCAGCCCGGAATGGATGCCACGCAAAAGGCAACTTTTTCACGCCAGGCGGCATTACAAAATTCAAAATATAATTTACAAATGATGATGGCATTGGCGGCCGGCGAGGGGGATTTTGACTTACTGGTGTTTCCCGAAACGGCATACCCATTCGTGATGACGCCGGGTGATATTATGCCAATGGCCAAATTTTTACAAAGGCCGTTATTGATTGGCGCAAACTATTTTGCGGATGGAAATTTGTATAATTCGTTGTTGGTTGCAGATTCTAAGGGTGTTGTGACAAATGTTTATCATAAATCGCATCTGGTGCCGTTTGGGGAATATCGACCATTTGGGAATCTGATTCCGACACCGGGAATGTTGACGCCAGGAAATGGGCCGGACCAAATTAGTATTAATGTGAATGGGCATGATTTTATATTTGCACCGGCAATTTGTTATGAAATTATATTTTCCGATTCGCTGATATCGGCAAATAACACCCCGGATGCAATTATCAATATTACCAATGATAATTGGTTTGGAAAAACCCCGGGGACGTATCAACACCTGGATATGGTGCGTCGGTACGCAATAGAATCGGGTGTGCCAATTATTCGTGCCAACTATTCGGGGATAAGTGCGTTTGTTTTATCAACCGGTCAGGTTTTGGCCGATATCCCAATTGGCGTGGCCGGAATTGTTGATGGGGTCGTATGGGGTGCGCATAAAACACTGTATCGTCAATATGGTCGCGATGGATGGTTTATAATAATCCTTGGGGTGGCGTGTATGGGGACAATAATTTTTTCGTGGATTTCGCGTCGACGCGATTATTGATGTTGGGTTAAGTATTGTAAAATCCAAACGCGTATAGCCGACGATAGGTTGGTATTCGGTTCGTGATTTTGGTCAATGTGGTCAATCAGTGCCGCGACCGATGTGTTTTTGGCGATTGCGATTTTTTTTAACATTTCAAAAAATTCTGATTCCAGCGAAATGCTGGTTTGATGTCCCGATAAAGATATAGATATTTTTTTCATTATTATTGTACCTTGCCCCCGATTAGGCAATCAAACATTGCCCGATATGGGTCGGTGTATGTGCGTACGATATTCAATCCGACGTTTTCCATCATAATATATTTTCCGGCGGAATCAAATGCAAACCAAAACAAATCGTTTCGTCCGAATAATGTTTTTTCACGCATCTGGGACAGGTTGGTAAGTTGGTTATTGATTTGAAATATATCTGGGGTTGGATATTTTCCGTCAAATCCAAATTCTGATGGACCAAAAATATAGCCAGTATCCATTTTAATACCACCACATTGCAGATATATTTTTATCATGGGTTCTGGTAATACAATTGCACGAATCTGTTGCAGATTCACGTTGATAATATTAATTTGTCCCATGGTCGATGGTGGTGCCATTTTTGCCCCACGTTCGAATATTGCGGATAAAAATTCTGATTCGGTCATTTGTTCTTATCCCTTTGTTCCGATGCCTATGCCCGACGGTTGCCCGACATGGTTGAACCAAACTGGCTAAGTCGGTCTTGGACCCCATTGCCACCATTGCCAGAGATTGTTGAATGTATCGGTAAATATATTTTTTTTGTTGGGTTTGGTAACCACAATGTTTCATTGCCATATTGTTCAATTATAAAGCGGTCCATGTTATGGGCGGTTGGAAATGTTAGGCAGGCGAATAAATTTTCAATGTCCAAATTGCCACCAAATATTAGTGGAACCCGAAATCGGATGGACAGGTTATCCGGAATTTTACGCCCCATTAATAAACCCATAAATTCGTCACGATTCAGATTCATCATGGCCAATTCGCTAATTGCATCGGACAAAGAACGCATAAATTCGGGAATTAACGATTTGTACTGTTGATACCAGTCGGTGCGTACAGGCGTCAATTTTTGTTGTATTTCCATAACGGGAATATTTTGTATTTTCATCTCTGCAAGGCGTCTTTCGGCGTCGGTCTGTGTTATTTGCATGATGTTATGTCCCCAGGTGTGTTATCACAGTATTGATATATGTTGATACGGCATCAAACAAATCTTGGTCAAAATCATCCGGTTTGATGTTCTGTGTCGCATTCATAAATTCTTGGAATTCCGATAATGTTGCAAAATGGCGAATTGTTGCGGTGTCCGTCGTATTCGTGCCAATTGGTTCAACAGAACAGACCAATACCGACATATCGTTTGCCGAATTGCCCAATGTATCATCAAATATACTTACTAGTGTGCCAACGGCGTCTTGGGCATTTTCGTCGGATTCGTGTGACACGCCAATTAATATGCTTTGGTCATATCCCAATGCCACAACCGGTGATATCAATTTGCCAATTCGTTTAGATGTTTTTACATTATAACCGGCGGATTCAAACATATTGCTGATTTGATGTGCCAATGGATTTACGTTCGCCGTTGGTGGCGTCGTTGGCATAGTGTATGTTGTGTTTGGTGTCGTTGGTGTTGGTAACGGGCCATTATTTGATGTGTGTACATTTGTATGCATTGTTGTGGGCGATAGTGGTCGGGCCATGTTTGGTCTGGTCGGTGTGCCTGGTTGATACGCGACCATTGGTAAATCTTTTTGCTTTGATTGTGGTGTCGGGTTTGTTTGTGTTGTTATTTTTAATTTGCGAAAACGTGGTCGTACAATCATATATAACCCGATTAGCCCAACCATAATCGCAATAATAATTGATGTATAAAATCCAAGTCTAATTGATGCACGGTCCGCCTGAAGTGTGGCCAGGTATTCCCAATGGGCCGCCGATAATATGTTAAAGCCATAACGGACATTCATCCAGAATGTTGTCGCGATTGTTACGGTCATTAACCATAATATACCCAATAAAATTTTTTCAAAATTTCGTTTCATTTGTTTTTAATTATATCACATTTGTGATAAAGTAAAAAGTGTTATGATGATTAATTGTAAATATCATTTTGAAGATTTGCATAATATGGTATCGATATGGGTGCCGGATGGATTAGATGATACGGCTGAATTAGCGCGGGTTGCAGATTATGTCGTGCATAATGGGATTCGTGTTGTATCGGTTGGTGCGGACGATGTGAAAAAAATTTGGCCGTGGTTAGAAAATTCAGGTGTTAAGATATTAAGTCGTTTTTTGGTTGATGAAGGGGGGAAAATTGACGACGTAATATCTGGGTTTGCAAAAATGGTTACCGATGTTGTGCGACATGGTGCCGACGGGGTCCAGGTTTTTATTCCGTGTTCGTGCCTGGGCGAATTTGTGCGCGAATTGGAAGCAATACGTGATGATTTGTTTTTTGATAAAATTTTATCTGTGGGGTTGGATATTGATGATGTTGTTGGGGTGGATTGGTTGGATATCTTTGCTGAATTGGCGCGTATATGTCCTGGTTCGATATTGATATGTGGGGACCGCGCCGGATTTGATGCAAAATCTGATTTTGTGGGACGTATTTACGATATGTTAAAAAAATGGAATTTGAATTCAGATATTAATATGATGTTTTGTGGAAATATGTTGCGTGTGGCCCAAGTTATACGTTTGGTGCGCGGTATCAGACCCGAATTGAATGAAAAAATGCGTGTGTTCGCCGGTGTTGATGATTTAGTTGCCTGATTCCAAAATGATATATTTGGGCGCATCGGTGTGTGCCATATTCTTTGCCTGGTATCGGGTTTTTATGATGCAGGCGTATTCATTGTTGATAACAAAATTTGTGTGTTGTAACTGTTCTAATATCCAATCATAGTATCCCCAATGGTCGGTGCCGATTATGATTTTCCCGTTTTGTTTAATGTTTGTTGCCAATAAATTTAGGAAATCAGAGTTTAGTAAGCGACGCTTTTCATGGCGGGCCTTGGGCCATGGGTCGGGGTGCAAGACCCAGATTTCAGAAAATGAAAATTTGTTTTGATTCAAAATCAATCGCACATCGTCCGGCCATATTCTAATGTTTTTATATTCGGGCAATATATTATCGTTTTCATCGCAAATGCGGGACAGTAATGCGGCCACACCGTTTTCAAATGGTTCGGCACCAATGATGATTTTGTCCGGGTTGTTTAATGCCAATTCACAGACGTGTTCGCCGGCACCGAATCCGATTTCCAAAATGTCCACCGTTTCCGATTCGTTTGGCATGATTTTGGGCAATATATTTTGCACCAGGCGCGCCTTGCGCGGGGATAATTTTTTGCCGTGACGGCGACCAAATGTTCTTATTTCTTGTTTTTCCATATATTTAGTATAGAATGCAAATATTAGAAACACAAGGATTTGATTATGAGAACAGGTCTATCGGAAGATTTAATCGCACGTGTTTTGGGTGGCGCGCCCAAATATACCATTTCGGAATTAGAGGAAAAATTCCCACCGCGCAATTTGCCGGCGGGTGCCATGGTGACGCGTTTCGCACCCAGTCCAACCGGGTATATGCACCTTGGCGGCCTGTACCAGGTGTTGATAGATTCAAAACTGGCGTCGCAATCGGGTGGTGTGTTTATGTTGCGTATAGAAGACACGGACACCAAACGCGAAGTCAAAGATGCGGTCCAATTGATAATAGATTCTTTGAATAAATTTGGAATAACATATAACGATATGCCTGAATACGGACCGTATTATCAATCGCAACGCAAAGATATTTATCATTCGGTTGTGGCGGAATTGTTGCGGACCGGGCGTGCGTACCCGTGCTTTTTAACCGCGGACGATATGGAACGCATTCGCGCGGAACAATCTGCGGCGGGCTTTGCCACCGGCATATATGGCGAATTTGCACGCGACCGTGATATTACCCCGGACGAGATTGTTCGGCGTATGGATAATGGCGCGGTGCCAACGATTCGTTTGTATTCAACGGGTGATTCGGCACGGCGCATTTTCTGTAAAGATGCGGTGCGTGGTTCAATCGGGTTCCCGGAAAATAGTGAAGATATTGTTTTAATCAAATCGAATGATGGATTGCCAACCTATCATTTTGCGCATTTGTGCGATGACCATTTTATGCGCACCACACATGTTATTCGCGGTGAAGAATGGTTGCCGTCATTGCCGTTGCATACACAATTATTTCGTATGATGGGGTGGCAACCGCCGATGTATATTCATACATCTACGATTGATAAAATCGATAGCGACACGGGCAAGCAACGCAAATTATCAAAACGCAAAGACCCCGAAAGTAATGTCGCATTTTTCTTGGCCGATGGGTGGCCGACGGGCGCGGTGTTGGAATACCTTGGGAATATTGCGGCGTCTGGATATGAAGAGGCAAAATTAAAAGGCGCGGTAAAATCTTTTGCCGAATATGAAATGAAACCAAAGAAAATTCCTATGTCGGGCGCGTTGTTCGATATGAAGAAATTGGAATGGTGGGCCAAAGAGTATATTGGCGCAATGTCGGTGACCGATTTGGTGCGCGCGGTGGCCGATTGGGCAAATGAATATGGCGACGAAAAACAAAAAGGTCAGGTCGCAGACCAGGCGTATTTAACCGCGGTTTTGGCCATTGAACGCGATAATCCAAAACGTGTGCGTAAAGATTTTATTACATGGCGCCAGACATTGGAAATCGTAGAATTTTTCTGGGATGAATTGTTTGTGAAAAATACTGAATACGCATATAACCGCGATGTTTTAAATGCGTTTTTGGATACATTTAATATTGCGGATGACAAAGACACTTGGTGGAATAAAATTGTTGAAATTGCGAATCGGTTCGGGGTTAAAAATGGCGATGTTGCGATGAATCTGCGTGTGGCACTGGCGGGGCGGACAAACACGCCGGACCTGTATTCTATAATAACGGTAATGGGCGCAGAACGCGTGATTCAAAGGATAAAAAATGCAATTTAAACCAAATTTTGATTTGTTGTGTTATTGGCCAGATGCAGAACATGCTCACACATTTGCAAGTAATACCGCTTTTGTTGCTGTTTTTAGGCGTGACAATAAAACGCTTGTTTATATGTGTGATAGACATTGTTATAACATATCTTTTAATATGGTTGATATGTGCTTTGCCGATGAGTTCGACTATAAACCCGATGTTTTATTGACGGAAATGCCTAATGCTGGGTTTGAACGAAGATTTAATTGGCATGGTGTGCAAGATAATACTTTGGCACATGCCGCGGTTATGGCGATGAAAAAGAAAATACCTGTGGTGTGTTCTGATTTGTCAGATGAACAGATAGTTAATGTTATAAATTCTGGATTCCCAGATAACCAGATTACAAATGATGATTTGCGCAAGGTTTTTAGTTCGGGTGGTCCATATCCAAATGGTAATATATGGCAAAAAATGTCTGCATATGTTGATATGTATGGTCGTGATAGATTTATGTTGCAGAATATTGCGGCGGCGTTGAATAAGTATGATACGGTGTTTGCAATTTTTGGAGTTGGTCATTATGAAGTGCAACGTCTTGTATTGGAAGATATGATGGGAAAGCCGGAATATATAACGCGAATAAAAAATATGCGTGGGGATTTTACCGATGTAAAAATTGAACCAATAAAACTGTGTGATTTTCATTTGGGGGAATAAGATGACAAACACAAAACGGGTGCGTTTGAAAAATGTGCGGCGCGACAGGCGGGCGTCGCGTATGTTGCGTTGCCTGCGGGCGACGGGGCTGTTTCGGTGGGAACGAAAATCCACCAAATCCGAAGAGGTTATGAATATCCTTACCCATGGAATTGGCATAGGCCTTGCGATTGCGGGTTTGACATTGTTGGTTGTGTTTGCGGCAATTTATGGAAACGCGTGGTCGGTTGTGTCGTGTGCGATTTTTGGCGCGACGATGTTCACACTTTATTTTGGTTCAACAATGTGCCACGCACTTATTGGTCGGCGCGGCGAATGTTTTTTCGAAGTTTGGGATAACATTGCCATCTATGCGTTGATTGCCGGCACATACACGCCGTTTCTACTGGTCAACCTGCGTGGGGCGATTGGGTGGACGGTGTTCGGAATACTGTGGGCGATTGTGATTTTGGGGGCAATTATTAAGATACGGAATCCGCATCAACAACCACGTTGGACGGTCGCGCTGTATTTAGTAATGGGGTGGACGTTGCTGTTTATATTGCCGGTAATGATACGGAATATCCCGGCGCGTGGGTTGTGGTTCATCCTTGCGGGTGGGTTGTCGTACACGGTTGGGGTGATATTCTACCTGTGGCGGAAATTAAAGTTTTCACATGCAATATGGCACCTGTTTGTAATTGGTGGGACGGTGTGCTTTTTCTTTGCGGTGCTGTATGGCGCGATACTTGACATTTAGTGTAAGTGGTAATATAATACGTTCGTTATGAAACAATTTGTGTTTATCTTGACAACAACAACCACAACAACCCCGTTTGGGGTGCGGTAAAATTTGTTGCGTTTTTTCAGACGCGTTTATATAATCAGAAACAATAAAAAAAATAAAAAACAAAACATAGACAGAATAGGGGATTGTTATGTCATATCCAATTGAAACTATACGGCACTCACTGGCGCACGTGATGGCGGCGGCCGTGCAAAAATTACATCCAGATGTTAAATTCGCGGGTGGCCCGGCGATTGAAAACGGGTTCTATTACGATTTCGATACCGATTATCGTTTTTCCGAAGAAGATTTTGCAAAAATAGAAAAAGAAATGCGCGAACTGATTAAATCAAATGGTCGATTTGAACAACGCATTATTGATTTAGACGAAGCAAAACAGATTTTCGCAAACCAACCGTATAAAATGGAATGGTTAAACGAATATGATGCCGCAGGTGAAAAACTGTCGATTTATACTTTCCGTGACTTTACCGATTTGTGCCGTGGACCGCATGTGGAATCAAGTAAAGATTTGCCGCGTGACGGATTCAAAATTCGCAGTGTTGCCGGTGCATACTGGAAAGGCGATTCGAAAAACAAAATGTTGCAACGTATTTATGTTGACGCATTTGAAAGCAAAGATGCATTGGATATGTTCCTTAAAATGCAGGAAGAGGCCGCAAAACGTGACCATCGTAAATTGGGGCGTGAAATGGACTTGTTCCATTTTGAACCGGAATTTGCGCCGGGTGCCGTATTCTGGCATGACAAAGGATACAGGGTATATCGTCGTTTGATTGACTATATGCGTGCGCGCCAAGAACGTGCCGGATATATAGAAGTTTGTACCCCGGCGGTTATGGACCGGGTGTTATGGGAAACGTCGGGGCACTGGGAAAAATATGGGGCGCATAATTATTCGGGAAAAACCGAAGATGGGCGCATGTTTTGTATAAAACCGATGAATTGTCCGGGTGGTGTATTGGTGTATCGTAATATGTTACGGTCTTATCGTGATTTGCCGTTGCGTATGGCAGAATTTGGCAAGGTTAATCGATACGAGGCATCTGGGTCTCTAATGGGGTTGATG
>CAMVAR010000020.1 GCA_947165555.1 uncultured Pseudomonadota bacterium
ATATGTTGTGCCGGAAAATCATTATTTCTTTATGGGGGATAACCGCGATAATAGTAATGATAGTCGCGCCGACGTTGGTTTTGTGCCGCGTGAACATATTATGGGGCGCGTATGGTTTATATGGTATTCGCATAATTATGCGGCACCAATGCTGGCGGTGTGGAAATGGGGCGCAAAAATGCGCTGGGGGCGATTTGGAATGGGGGTAAGATAACACATGAAATTAAATTATGAATTTAAAAATACGGAATTGTTAGATTTGGCATTAACACAAAGTGGTATTGATGGTACGAACAATAACGAACGCCTAGAATTTGTGGGGGACCGTGTATTGGGCCTTGCGGTGGCGGACATGTTGTACAACATGTACCCGACCGAATCAGAAGGCGAACTGGCACGGCGTCATGCAATGTTGGTATCAACGGAAACGTTGGCGAACATTGGAACGCGTTTGGGATTGAATGGTGCATTGCGTCATGGTCACATGACGGGTGGGCGCATGCGTCATTCCATTGCCAACGCGACCGAGGCTGTATTGGGTGCCATGTATTTTGATGCCGGTTTTGATGTGGTGCGTGAATTTATTTTGGATATATGGCATGATTTGGCATTGATGGAATTAAATCCACCAAAAGATGCAAAAACCACCCTGCAAGAATTGGTGCAAAAACAGACAGGTGGTCAATTGCCGGTATATACGTGCGTGGAACGAACCGGGGCATCGCATTGTCCGACGTTCTGCATGTCGGTAACGGCATTGGGGCAAACCGAAACCGGGACCGGCCCATCAAAAAAGGCGGCTGGGATTGCGGCGGCGGCGGCATTGTTGAAAAAACTTGCAATTTAACAAATTGGGCATTAAAATCAGGCATGATAATCAAAAGGTAAAAAAATGTTTTCTGTATTATTGGTATTGTTAATAATTGTTGCGGTATTTATGACTGGTATCATTTTGCTCCAGAAATCAGAGGGCAGTGGTATGTCCGGTTCGTCCGCGGCGGCGATGTTTGGTGGTGCATTAACCGGTGCGGCGGCGGGTAATTTCTTGACCAAGTTAACAACATGGTTGGCGGTAATATTTTTCGTATTGTGTGGTGCGTTGGCATGGGTGTCGGCCAAAACGGGCGCACAAAATACACAAAGTGCATTACGTGCCGAATTGGCGGCGGATGAATTGGCGGGCGAACCAACACCGGCCCCGCAATCGACACCGGCAACGCCTGTGCAATCGACCCCGCCGGAACCGGCACCCGCCACGGATAAATAACCGTTTTTCATTGTGTTTGATAAAAAAATCAACGCCCCAAATGGGGCGTTGATACATGTTTATATTGAACCATGTGCATTTTCTAGATTGTGTTTCAAGATTTGAATTTGTTCGGCCATATCTTTGCGAACATTGACAACAGTGCCACCGGCGCGTTCTTCTGCGCCCTTGATATATGTGTTGATTGTTGCGCGCAGTTTTGTATTTTTGGATTTTTCGATTCTCACTTCGCTTTCCAAATTTGTGATTTTATCCTGTAATTCGCGAACTTGGCGTGTTTGCTCATCATATGCACTGCGCATTTCACGTTGTGATTTTTGCGCCACACTCAATTCTTGTTCCATCTTTTTATATTCTGGTTCCATTTTTGCCAATTTCAATGATGATTGGTCTTCGAATTGTTGCACATAGTTCCCAAGTTCAAGGTTCAAGATATTATCCATAGAATATTTTTGTTCCAATGTGCGTACAATTTCTTTGGCCTGTTGTATATCTTGCGGTGTGTATGTGCCAGACATCTGTTGTTTTTGCATAATTTCATATATAATTTCGGCGATATTCGGTAAAGTCCTCGCGCCAGATTTTTGTATGTTTTCAACATTTGGAAAGTCTTTGGCCAATTCTGCACCGATTTTTGCATCAACATGTACCATTTGGTCGTTCAGCATTTTTGTTAATTCTGCCGGTGCATCCGCATAATATTTTGATTGTTTGTCGTTTTGGACAACATTCGCAAATTTATACACGTCAACCGGTTGTGCCGCCGGGTTTGTTGCAATCATATATAACACGTCATCGCACATCTGCGGATTTTCCCGTCTCAAATCATCTTGCATAGTTTTCAACAATCGCAGCGCAAATTCCTGATTTTTTATCTTGCCACTGTTACACAGGTGCATAACGGTTTTCGCCGGCATTTGTAAATCGCCACGCCCGTAATTTTCTGCGTACCAAATGGTAATAGTTTTCACCATATTTAGAAAATCATATGCCTCAACCGAATTGTCGTTGCGTGCATTCCAATATTGTTCGAACAGTTTTCGTGTGTTTGGCCCCAAATCTTGTGCGAAACTTTTGATTATTTGGTGCAGCGATTGTATGCTTTCGTTATCTTTGACCATATTTGGAAAATAATGGATACGGCCTTCGTTTGCATCCATGGCGGCAAAAAAAGTTTCCAAAAATTCGTTCAGATTCATATATTTTGATTGCGCTTGTTCTGGCATAAAACTCTCCCTAAGTTATAGTGACATTTTATCATAAAATTTACGTAAAAAAAATAAAAAAACTAAAAACACGACACAAGGCCGTGTTTTTATTTTTATTCTGGCGCACCCATTCATTCCCCTTGATAAACAATAAATAAAATTAAAAAATTTTTTTGTATAAATTTTTAAAATTTTACTAATTGTTCATCTGCGTATTGTGTGCTGCGCCGATACAAGGCTCGCACACATCCTTCTTGGTGCGCTGTTTCATAAATTAAAAACCGACCAAACGGTCGGTTTTGAATTTCTGGCGCACCCAGAAGGATTCGAACCCTCAGTCTTCTGATCCGTAGTCAGACGCTTTATCCAGTTGAGCTATGGGTGCAACGGGTATCATTTTATAGCAAAATATTTTAATTGCAAGAAAAAAACAAATTATATTATAATTTACATCAAATGGGGTTATGACAATGTCATATAATTGGTTCAAGGTTGGTCTGTGGGTGTTGGGACTGTTTGAAATTTGGGTTTTTATATATGTGTTGGAACATATATTTTCACGTCGTGTAAAAAATCAGTATCCGCCTGTTTCGTGTCGGTCCGGGCATATTCGTGCATTGATTCGTGAAATCCGTACGCATTATCCGAATGCCAAAGTCGGCGTTGATATTGGGGCCGGGGTGGGGCGATTGGCACGTGCGGTGTCGCGGGGAACGGGGATGTATATTTATGGAATTGAAAATATGCCGGTCAGTATTTGTGTCGCGCGAATTTTAAATTTTTTAACGGGGGCGACCCGCGTTCGTATGATATACGCCGATGCGTTTGAATATTTGGCGAATTATGATGGTCGGTTTGATATTGGAATTGCCTATTTGGGGCCGGGTATGAATTATATGCTAGGGCCGATTATGTCGAAATTTCGTGTTGTTATAACGTTGGATGTGGAAATTCCGGGGCTAACCCCGACGCGCATTATTGATGCAGGTGGTGGATATACGCGCTATCACGGGGTTGGAAAATACCCACACCGATTGTTTGTTTATGAAAACGCGGGGTGTTAATCTGTGTGCACAATACATCGCATAAATGGTTTATGTTTTTCCACAGATGTTTAACAGTATTACATAGACTCTAGCCGTTTAATGCGTTCGGCGACCGGTGGATGCGTCGCAAAAATATTAGATAAAAATTGTCGCCCCCGGCCGGGATTGGCGATACATACCGATGACATGGCGTTTTGGGTTGCCAATTTTTCCACATGACTGTTCCCCGATATTTTGCGCAATGCATCGGCCAGTGCGCGCGGGTCGCGGGTTATTTTTGCGCCCGTCGCATCGGCGGCAAATTCGCGTTTCCGGGAAATGGCCATGCGTAAAACCGGCGTAATAATGACGTTAAACACCGTAAATGCCAACCATACCGCCAAAATTACCAACGCCGAATTATTTTTTTCATCACGATTTGAATTTGTGTGTGCCAACATGCGAATCAACGCATCTGCAATAAAGACCGTAACCCCAATTCCGGTAATAACCAACATGTCCAGTCTAATGTCGCGATTGCCAATATGTGCCATTTCATGCGCAATTACGCCGGATAATTCGCGCGGACTTAAATTTTCAATAATTCCGCGTGTTAATGCAACCGTTGCATCGCGTGGGGAACGGCCCGTGGCAAACGCATTCATACCCGTATCATTTATGATATATACACGTGGCGTCGGCAACCCCGCCGCCAACGCAACATTTTCCACCGATTTATATATGTACTTGTAATCCGGGTCGGTGTCGTTTATTTGTTTCGCACCCGCCATATTCAGCATCATAGAATCACCAAACGCCCACGATATTAACATCCAAATCATACATGCAACGAATGTTGGTATGGCGACCATCGTCGTTGTCCGTATCGCATCACCCAACGGTACCACGGCCCATGTGAATAAAAACACCAGCCCGACAAAAATAATCGGAAACAATGCGACCAAAACGGCGGTCTTGATGTTATTTGATTTTATATGGTCGTAAACAGTTTTTATATTTTTCATGTCACAAATGGTATTAGAAAAAAATATTTACCGCAACAGATTTATTTCATATTTAAAATATGATATAATAAAATGATATGAATTTATCAAAGTATATGTTTTTTGTAATTGGTGTTTTTGTTGTGCTGTCTGGGGCGGTGGCCGGTTTTATCGCGCCGGCGTCATTTCCAAAAACGGCGGCGGACCTGTCGTTTGTTGACCGAATGCGATTGACCGCATCCGGGTATGACCAATTTGAAAGCAGATACGACGCCGACGGCAATTGTGTGTCGGGGTGCACATATGCCCAGCCACGGATTGAAGATGAATTGGCATCATTGGAACGTTGGGGGCGCATTACACGACAAAATTTAATTACAGAACATGGATTTACAGAAACCCCGGATGGCGAACTGGTCCCGCCGGTTGTCTCAAACCCAAATCCATCAATACAAACACCTTTTCCGGATGAAGAACGCCCCGTTGTTTCGAATGTTCCGGCATGTGAAAATTACAATCCGCGATTTGCTGGGCGCAATGTGCCGTATGGCAATCCATTGGGGCATCTTGCGTGCATAACATCTGAATTTGGTGCGCGTACATTGAATGGGGAAACCAGTATTCATTATGGTACCGATTTTCGTGCGGCAATTGGAACACCGGTATATGCGCCGGCCGATGGTGTGGTTGTGCGAATTTTTTCGGGTGGTGATGCGTGTGGTCGCGGATTGGTTTTGGAACACGCGGATGGGTATCAGACACAATATTGTCATTTTAGTACGGTATCGGTGCCCAGTGGTAAAAAAATAACCGCGGGATGTATGATTGGGAAAACCGGGAACACCGGGCGCAGCACGGGACCGCATCTGCATTATTCGGTAATCAGACACGGCCATTCAGTTAATCCGCGTGATTTTATTGAACCCGGGCATAAAATGTGCCACTAGGCATTGTTGATAGATTTGCGGAATTTTACGGCGAAACTGCCGTTGTTTAATGGTTGGCATGATATAATATGTGGTGCCAGGATGCTTTCGCGAACCCATTCTTGAAATTTGATTTTAAGTATTCCACTTGCGCCCGTGATAATTGTTGCATCGTGCGCGCCCGATGTTGCGAGTTCCATAATTTCACCCCATGCCTGTTCAAGTGTGTGCATGTGCAAATCAAGTGTCACGTGCGATGGAATATGCACGGGTTTTGGAATGCGTTGCGACAATTTTAATTCACCGCGAACCCGCCTACGCGTTGCATTATCGTCGGGCGCAAATGGCGCACCAATCATATCGGCAATATCTTGGTCGGTAAGGCGTCGCATGTTTTTATTTTTCCAATTTCTTGGCCCAATCACTGTCCGGGAAATTCAGTTTTAACATTTCTGCATATCCGGCAACTTGTTCTGGTAAACCTATGGCACTGTACGCTTCGGTCAGTCTGTATAATGCCTCTGGCGTCATGACGGTTTCTTGGGCGTCTGTTATGATGGATTGGAATTTTGTAATTGCACTGGCCCAGTTTTCTTTGCGCATATCGTTGCGGGCCGAATACATTACTTTGCCGGCAACATAGTTTTTCAATATGTTAATTTTATTCTGCGCATTTTTTGCATACGGCGACCGTGGAAATCTATCTGTTAATTGTTGAAACTGTTGTAACGCATAGATTGACATCCCTGGTTCGCGGCGCACATCACTAACCTGGCGATAGTAGCACATTCCGCGCAGATATAACATGTATGCCGCATCCGCATGTCCCGGATGGAAACGCATAAATCTGTCTATGGTTAAGATTGCGGCCGGAAAATCCCCATCCATATATTGGGAATACGCGGCCATTATTAACGCATCGGCGGCCCACTTGTCGGCGGGATATTGTGTTTCCACACTAAGGAATTTTTCCGCGGCCGTATCATAGTTTTTTCGTTCAAATTGGCTATATGCCGCATCATATATATCGGCCAGTGGTTCATGTACGGCGATTTTATCAGAATCCCCGGCGCATCCGGCCAAAATTGCACACAGCGCGCCACTAAAAAGTATTTTTTTCATTTGTCTTTATTCCTGTCTTGATTTTGTTTGCTTGAATTGAGTATAATCCAAAGCATGAAACTTGGCAAACATATTTTTGGCGTCGGCCTTATGACGGGAATAAGTCGCATTTTTGGATTCGTTCGCGACATGCTAATCGCGCGCGTATTGGGGGCGGGGCGGATGTCTGATATCTTTTTGGCGGCATTTAAATTACCAAATTTATTCCGTGATTTATTGGGCGAAGGTGCATTATCTGCGATATTTATTCCGATGTATGCCGATTCAAGACGTGACGAATCGTTTGCGCGAAACGTGTTTTCATGGTTAATGGTTGTTTTGCTGGTCATAACACTGGTGTTTGAAATCTTTATGCCTATTGTTGTGTGGGGGTTGGCACCGGGGTTTGCGGATGTCCCTGGAAAAATGGAAATGACCGTCATTGTGGCGCGTATAATGTTTTTTTATGTTATATTTGTATGCGCATCGGCGTTTTTATCGGCGGTATTAAATGCGTTTTCACGATTTGTATTGGCGGCATTCATGCCGGTGTTGCTGAATATCATGTTAATTGGTGCGCTGTTGTTTTCGGCCCATCTTGGGGCATCTGATACTGTGTTGTATATTATGGCGGGGACGGTTGTTGTATCCGGCATTGTCCAGTGTTTGGTTTTATGGTCGCGCATACGTCGCAAACATTTTGGACTGCGTTTGGTTGTGCCACAATGGACCCCGGGAATCAAGACGATGTTTAAACGCCTTGGGGTCAGTATTGTTGGAAATGGATTTTACCAGATTACAATAATAATTGGTACCCTGGTGGCCAGTTTTGAGAGCGGTGCTGTTTCGTGGTTGTATTATTCAGACCGCATTGTCCAGTTGCCTTTTGCAATGATTGGTTTGGCGGTTGGCACGGTTTTGATGTCGTCTATATCAAACGCATTGGCGGCAAAAAATATGCGCAGTGTTTATATTCAACAAAATTCATCTATGCGCCAATCGATGATGTTGATAATGCCATGTGTGGCGGGATTGTTTGTATTGGCGGAACCAATAATTCGGTATTTGTTTGAATATGGTGCATGGACGGCCGAATCTACGCATGCGGTTGCTATTGCCATAATGATTCAGGTTTTTGTTTTGCCTGCCATGTTAATTAGCCAAATTTATAGCAAAACACTATATGCGTCCCAGGATGTAAAAACGCCCGTTAAAACCAGTATGATATCATTGGCAATTGCATCGGTAATATATGTTGGGCTGTTTAAATTTGTGGGATATTTGGCGATTCCAATTGGTGTGGTGTTCAGTGGTTATGTTAAAAATTATCTGTTGGGGCGTGCGTGTCGTCGTCGTGAATTGGTGCATATTGATGCCCGTACAATACGTGCGATTGTTGTGTTTGGTATGTTAAGCGCGCTGATGGGGGCCGGATTATGGTTTGTGCCGATAACCGGACCAATTTATCTGGGGCTGGCGATAATTGGTTTTGGTATTATTTATTTGCCGATTGCATTTTTGCTAAATAAAAAAATATAATCAATTTAGTGGTTGAAACCCCGATTTTTATGTGATAGAATTAGTTACATAAGAATGTAAGGAGTCCCTAAATGAAAAAAATTGTATCTTTGGCGGCATTGACCGCATTATTGGCGGCATGTGCCGATACAACACGTCCAACCGGTGGTGCCGAATATGGTACGGACGGATTTGGCGAAGAAACATTGATGTCCGATACGCAAAGTTTTAATGATACATACTTAATGGCACCGGCCCCACGTTACTATATCGGTAATGCGTACAAGGTCGAAGATGTACAATACATCCCATCAGAAGATTATTCTTATAATCAGACCGGTATGGCGGGTATTATTCCATCTGAATTGAATGGCACGAAAACCAGTAATGGCGAAACGTACGATATGACCCAAATGGTCGCAACCAGCAAGACTTTGCCATTGCCAACAATTGCCCGTGTTACGAATTTGGATAACGGCGAATCGGTAATGGTTCGTATCAATAATCGTGGACCGTTTGTAAACACCCGTATCATGGATTTATCACCCGCGGCGGCACAAAAAATTGGCATGAATAATACCACACGTATCCAGGTCCAGGTTTTACCAGACCAGTCCATGACGGTAAAAAATGCAACAATTGGGAAAACGGCGCAATCCGCCATTGTTGAAGAAACAACTGTTGCGGCCCAACCGGAACCGCAACCGGTCGTACAACCGGCAACAACATCTGGGGAATACAGTGTCCAGGTTGCGGCGTTTTATGCCGAAGATAGTGCGAATACATTGGTAAATCGTATGCGCAGTTATGGTGATGCCCGAATTGTCAAAGAAGGCGATATGTACAAGGTTCGTATTGTAAATCTTGA
>CAMVAR010000021.1 GCA_947165555.1 uncultured Pseudomonadota bacterium
CTTTGCCGCAGGTTTTGCAGCCGGTTTTTTCGCCGCCGGTTTCGCCGCCGGTTTCGCAGCAGTTTTCTTTGCCGCAGATTTCAAGAATGTGAATGCCATTCTTCTCTCCTTTTACATTTTTTTGGATAGAACAAATTTTTTTGTTCTTGATTACATTTTATATTAAACAAAAAAATTAGTAAAGAAGAAAAGTGAATTTTTACAAAAAAATTATATATTATGAATATAATTTTTTAAATCCGTTTTCAATTTTGCGAATATATTCCGCATCGTGGTCGCGCCAATATTTTGGATTACGCATCATGCGACGCAATTGTTCATCCGACAAATTTTCGTTCGTATCACCATCGATTTCAACATGTGGTTCCATTGATTGCATCATCTTATATATGCCTTGGATTCCCTGGGGTGTGGTGCACATAGCATCAAACGCATCGGTCGGCAAAAAACGTGATCCAAATTCATTTATTGCAATAAACGCATCGCGCATTTTTTCATCAGATCCGAAAAACTTTTTCAATTCAGAAATTGCGTTCGCATTTTTTTGTTGGGCAAAAATTTCAGAAATAATTGGTGATAAAAATTCCTGGGCAATGCTATAAATTTTTTCAACCTGGGCATTTGTTAAACCAATTTTGTAAAATTCTTGTCGCACATTTTCATCATCAAACAATTCATTGTGTGGATAATCATTTGGTGTATCGGGCACACCAATTGCGCGATTAAACCGTGCGCGACACGCGTCATCAGAATTTTCATCAGGTATCGTTATCATTGAACCTATTTTCTTTTCCAATTCTGTATATGATTTAATTAATGCGTCTGAGTTTAATGTTCCATCTTGGTTTAAAAATTTTTCCGGGATGTTTTCCATTTTATTTTCCTTTGTTTTGTTTTGATTTGTGCAAAATATAAACACCGCCAACCGCAATCAGCGCCTGGATTGTGGCGATTAAATCAGAATCACCAACCAAATATGGACATATCGCAGATATTACACCAACCAATGTCATGATTTGATTTCTGCGATTCGAAAAAAATCCACCACTTAGTAATTTACTCATAACAACACCTGTTGATTATTTGTAAAATAAAATTCCATCAATGTCGGCAACATAACCACGTGACATCGCCCATTGTGGCATAATGTCTTCGCGATGAAATATAGTTGCATGATTGCATGAATCCGCCAGATTTCCACGCAACATCCGTTGCGCGACACGAACACACATTTGAAAGGCGGGGGTTTTCGCATCAACAGATAAATATGCGTGTCGGGTCGATTCGTGGTTTAACGATTCAAAAATATTCGTGTTAGATATAAAATCGTCTATTGAAATTTTGTTATTGACCGTCGCATTTGCAATCATGGATGTCATGGCTTCGACAACGCGTAATGATTTTGCCAATGTTTCCGCGTATACAATACGCGCAACGCGATACGCCATCGTCATTGTCGTATCGTCATTTTTTATTACGTGTAATTCCATGTAAAAATCCCCCCGATGATTAAAATAAAAAAAATTCCACACGATGTGTGGCACAAAAAAAATTCACACCCGTGTGTGAATACTATCTGTCCTTTTGACGATTTGTATTATATCAAATTTTAATAAAAATGTCAAGGATTTTTTATACGAAAATTTCATCCCCATGAATCAACATGTATTCACTGTCATGACGCACAATTAATGCACCCGATTCGTTCAATCCAATAAGTTCGACCGATTCGCCACGATATCGAACAATTTTATTTATTCCAATTGCATATTGTATCCATGCGTCACGCACCAATGAAAAATCCGCCGTCATCCATTTATCTATCTGGCGATGCAATTGGTTGAACAAATCGTGCAACCCAACCGATGTATAGTTCATCAATTTTGTTGTTTTATATTCTGGCACCGTCGGATTTGTTGTAACATTTATTCCAATGCCGACAATTATAAATTTTGATGCATATTCTATTAATACACCGGCAACCTTGGCCCCATCAATTAAAATATCGTTCGGCCATTTTATTTTTGCGTTAATACCAAATTGCCCCAATGTTTCAACAATCGCCACCGCAATCGCATATGCCATACGCGAATCGCGTTCGGGCGCATCAAAAATAAAACTAACATACAAATTACCATGATGCGAAACCCATTTACGACGATAGCGTCCCCGCCCTGCATACTGGGCCGCGGCAACAATTGCCATACGATTGCGCGCCGTACCGTTAATAACCATGTCATGGGCATAATCTTGTGTACTGGAAATTTTGTCAAATGATAAAACCTTATATCCGGCCAAGGTGAAATAATCCCCCATCATTTTTTATAAAATCATGCCCGAACCTTTTGCGCAAACCATATATTGCGGTTTCAACCGCATGAGTTTTTGCATCAGGTGCATACCCCAACGCACGGCGCAATTGTAGTATATTCATTGCACCATGTTTATATAACCGGACGATTATTTGTGTATATAAATTCGATAAATGCACACGCCGTCCAAATACATCGTTTAAAATCCGTGTATCATCACACGCAGATATAATGGCCGATTTAAATTGCATTGGGGTTAATGGCGACAACAAAACCAACGCATCCAAATCCACGTCCGCCATAATAACATCATCAACCACCGCGCCGTTTAGTTCGGTAACAATCTGTCGCCAGATTGGGTCGGTGGTAAATATCTTAATTCCGGATAACATACCATAAGGCTAGTATAAAACAGCCTATCTGTCCAATAAAAACTATCACCGCGAACCAATTTTTTGCCTAAACATGATTCCGACCGGGTTCATCGATAAATTTGGTAAAATCCTGGATTGATGCCCCGGTCGAAGATAAAATCTTGGAAATACTGTTGGTTGACGGCCAACGCGGCTGACCCTCTTTGGTCCAACGCTTACTGCGATTAAATGTAGTCGGGTCCAAACCACTGCATCGCGCCAATCCGGAACAAGACATTCCGTGTTCTGTGGCAAATTTTTCGATTGCACGCCATACGTCTTCATGTGTCATGTGTAAAATCCCCCCAAATATTTATTTTATTTTTTGTATATATTTATTTTATTCGTCTTTAACGACGCCGACAACAAGCACGATTTCCTAGGAAAACAGGGATTTTTCAATATCCAAAAAAAATTTTTGACAAAAGGCTTGACAAATGTTTTTTATTGTATTATATTTCGATTCGTCAAAGGGATTAAACCCGATGACCGGATACGAAAGTGTTCGTGTGGCCCAGAGATTCCAGACTCCCTCCTACATTCTCTCTCCTCTGGACTCTGGACCCCAATAAAAGTTTAGAATGCCCATTTCTTTTTCTCCTTTCCTTCCTTTCGGGGCATTCGGAAATACCGCCGGCAACGGCGGTGTTTTTTACATCAAATAGTTATCTATCGAACACCGCGCCCAATTCCCAATGTTCGGTGCCGACGAATTGGTCAAATGCCACGATATCTGTAATCTTGTATCCGGCACGCGTTAATGTTGTTGCATCACGCCGCAGGCTAGCCGGGTTACATGAAATATAAATTATACGTTTTACATCAGATTTTGCCAATTCACGACACTGGGCATCGGCACCGGCGCGCGGCGGGTCCATTACCACAACATCATATTTATTTAACATTTTTTGTGTCAGCGGCCGTTTAAACAAATCACGATTCGTAAAAGGCCCCATCACATCAAAACCATCCGCATCCAATGCGTATGTAAAGTTTCCAATACCACAAAACAAGTCCACAACCCGGCCTGCACCCAATGTGTTTTTCACAACAAATTCGCGCATTGCATCCGCACCGGGAATTGTGGGCTGTAAAAACGCGCCCGACGGATAATCAACCAAGACATCCCCAAACTTTATTTGTGGCACAGCCGTTTGGCATACAACCGCCCCATTCCACGTAACACGACATAATTTTAATTTTTCAACGGCGGCCTTGAATTCGCGTGAATAATATGGAACATTTGATGTGACCGCCAAATCCAAACCGTTTTCACACAACGTTATTAACACAGCCCCCGCCCCGTTCCATGGCAATTTTGCAACATCTGGCAATATCGCATTTATTTCCGGGACCATATTCGGACAATTTATTACCGGAACGATATTTTTTGTTCCGCGTTGGTAAAATCCAAACACGCCATCGGCAAAGCAAAAATCGGCGCGCCGGCGCGCACCCGGTGATATCCATATTGGCATACGCGTCAGATTCCAATTTGCAATCAATTCTTGTTTTTTGACGCGATAATCCGACGCCGAAAAATCAAAACTGCATCCACCACAGACCGACAACAATGGACATGTTTTCATTACCGGATACCCCTAGAAATTTATCCGGGCGCCAACACGCACCTGGTGTGACATTATTCGTAAATTTGGTGCAATATCGACATCTGGATTAAAATTATACACATAACGATATCCAACATCCAACCCAATACGCGGGATAAATTCCAATCCAACACCGGCCATGGCCGCCAACGCGCCAACCATGTCTTTGCCGACATCAATACCATCACCCGATAACCACGACAGCCCAAGCCCAACACCAACGTACGGAACAATTGTTTGATTATATACCCGGCGATAGCGGTGCCCCACACGACCATCAACAATCGCATTGATAAACACACTGTTGGTGCCAATCGAAAACGCATCCCATTTGGCGTCAGAATTCACATAGTTCATTTCCATACGAAATGTATCCGCCAATGATAACACTTTCCGCAACCGCGGATTGACGCATTGCCAAATCTAACATTGCCCCCACATAAAAGCGATACTTATTTGAAATACGTTCAATACCATCGACCGTATCGGTTGGTGCCCCGGTTTTTTGCACCCGATAAATCACCGCCGCCCCAGATGTCATCGGTAATACACACAACAACAATAACAACAATAATTTTCTCATTCAAATCCCCCATTATACAATGTTAAAAATTCATACGAATCGATGCAACAATATTACCCATATTACTAACCCCACGATGTGGCGCACCCCATCCAAATCCGCGTCCGGTTGTCATCTGATACTGATATGCAATATCAAACCCAATCATATCCGTTATTGCAAAATTCATACCTAATTCCAGGCGCGGAACCGCAACAACAAATCCGTCAACACCATTTGCACCCCAAAAATCGTACCACCCCAGGCCCAGCCCCAGGCCCATAAACGGCACAAATGTGCGGCGATACGTCGTATCATCAACAACGATAAAACGGCGTGCAAAATCAAAGTAAACCATCGCATTCAACATGTGATAATTTGCATTATCATCAATTCCACTGAATTTAAACAGCGATTCTTGGAACGCCAATTCACCACGAACATACGACGAAAAATTCATCCCTAAACCAATTGTGGTTGACCATGAGCCAGACGATTCAAACTTTTCACCATCACTGCGTGCACGGGTTGTTACCATTCCCAAATTTAATCCACCACCCATGCGGGTGTACAACGGCGCAGGTATAAATACACTATCGCCATTTAATACCACCGGGTCAGAATCATAGAATGTTTCGACCCCCATTTCCCCGTACGTTGCCCGTGCAACGTCATAATCATCCCAGGCATCTGCATTCGCGACCGTGGTGTTTTGTGCATTCGCCATTGTATTTATTTCAACATCAGACACATGCGTAACCCGCACAGAATCTAAGCCATTGGCAATTTCCATTTTAAACCGGCCATTACGTTCGTTTGACACGGCCCCCGTACAGCCTAATGCCACACAACCAATAATCGTCACAACAGATACTTTCTTCATTTTTTATTTCCCATGTGTTTTTTAACATCTGAATTGTATCATAATTTCCAACTTGATTCCAGTGTGATTTAAGCCTAATATAACATCCATGAAACATAACAAGAAAATCGCAATTGTGGCCGGCGCACTGGAATTGCCGATACTGACCCGCGACGCATTACGACGACACGGGTGGGACGTGTTTGTAATTGGGTTGAAAAACTTTTACGACCCGCGCCTTAATCCGGACATGGTTATCCGTATTGGCGGGGCCGGACGTGCGGTCCGTGCGGCACGTCGCATGGGAATAAAAAACGTTACGTTCGTGGGTGCAATCGGGCATCCAAACCTGTCTGATTTGCGGCCAGATTTATGGACACTGATTGCGTTATTTAAAATACTAAAACATCAACGGGGGTATGATTCTATGGCGGTTGCATTAAATAAAATTATGACAGACGCGGGGTTTGACGTTGTTGCGGCCCAAGATGTGGCACCAGAATTAACTTTTGAACACGCCGGTATTTTAACCAAGAAAAAACCCACGGCCGCCGACAAAAAAAACATTGACCGCGCCATAGAGGTTTCACATACAATTGGCGCCGCAGACATTGGGGCATCCGTTGTCGTTGACACCCAGGTTATTGCGGTCGAGGCCGCCGAAGGAACGGCAAAAATGCTGGACCGGGTGGTAGAAATGCGGCGGGGCCGCAAAAAACATGGCGGCGTTTTCGCAAAAATGACCAAACCCGGCCAAGATTTACATATCGACATACCGGCCATAGGGGTTGACACGGTAAATGCGGTCGCAGACGCAAAACTGAATGGAATTATCGTAAATACAAAAACATGCTTTGTTGTGCACAAAGATAAAGTTATTGAAACCGCAAATAAACGTGGAATTTTCATCATGGCCGTGGACGAATAATATATTGACAATTATTTATTTTGAATTATAATCCGGTCGCAATTGTAACCACAGGATTAACAATAAAGAACAAAACCGCGACCATGTATAAAATCAACGATATTTATTATATACTAAAAGAAATCATAGCAGACAATACCGAAACACCCGGTATGTTACGCCCCAGTTATGGACTGAAAAGATACAATATCGACAAACCAATATGTCGACAAATCTCACAGGAAATTAACGAACAATTCGGTATTGATATCAATCCGACCCCCAACGATACAATTGCAACACTATTTGGCCGCATTACAACACAATTGGCCGAACGTGGCCAAATCGACAAAACAACGCCAATAAATCGCACGCTATCAATGTATTTAAACGTATCCGCCGACACAAACCACCAACCACTAAATCCAAAACAGTGGAAATGGACAACAAACAGAATTTACAGTGCTGTATTATCTTATCTATTTCGTTCAATGAATCGACGCGTTAATCGCCTGGAAACAATTGGACATTTTTTATACGAGGCCGATTTTGATAAAACCGGCACAAAAACTGAAAATCTGGTATCAGCACTACGCCAAATTGAACGCATGTACCGAATCAAAATTTATGCGGATTACACAATTGATGACGTGGTCAATGTTGCACAATGCTCGCTAATTCGTCGGGGCCAACTATCCAGGCAAGATATAGAGATACATCAAAATATTCTTGAAAATCCGGGGATTGTAATTGCCCCCCAAAACAAAATCAGATAACAAAAAAAGAGAATCGCACATGACACAAATACATTATACAAAGCAAGAAATTATTGGCAAACTGATTCGCATCGTTGCAACATGGTCATTTAATAACAATATTAATATACATGCCGACATTCATACGATGCTAGCATTCCCAGATGACATTAATCAGATAAAAAATAGCATACGCGAAACATTTAATTACACCGTTCCAGATACCGCAACACGGTTAAACATTAAGACATTGGCACAAATGATATATACAAACATGCGCACGGCGCAACCAGGCACAACAAATTCGGACAAAAATGTGCGCCGCATACCAACAACAGACCCAAAAATAGCAAACGAATTGAAACGTCACGATTTGTTTAATATTGTATTTCGACAATTCAGACCAATAGTTGGCAATGTGCGCCCAAATGAAACAGTTGGGGATATTTTCTATGAAATTGGCTCTGACATTATGGGCACCCGTTCAGGCCAATTACAAAAAAATCTGCGCATATTAGAACAACAATACGACATCACGGTCGATAATGACACACGTGTATGCGATATTGTCGAAAAAATGGAACAATCATTGGTTGCCCGTGGTGAAATGCAACCAACCCCAAAAGAATACATGAACACAGAAATCGACCCATTGTGGCGCGCGATTGTTCGTGCACTGCCATTACATTACTTGCTGAACGTTTTACACTATGATATTGGTATTTCGGCACCAGCGCACAAGGTTGCCGCATCGCGTTCGTTTGAAGAATTCAAAAAAATAGTCTATAAAAATCAACAAAACAAAGAACATAAATAAACAACGCCGGATAAACCGGCGTTACTATTTTCACAAAATTCAAATTATTTTTTTTGAATATCTACAACTTTGACCTTGAATACAACATCTTTGCCGGCCAATTCCGGAACATATTCTTGCGGGAACGTAATGTTAACATCACGTTCTTCGCCCTTGGCCATACCAACCAATTGTTCTTCGAATCCGGGAACAAATTGGCCACTGCCCAAAACCAATGGATATGATTGTGCGGTACCGCCGTCAAACGCAACCCCATCCAGATAACCCGCAAAATCAATCACAACGGTATCACCGTTTTGTGCGGTATTTTTTGTCGAATCACACCCGGCACCAATCAACGCGCCACACAGTCCCAATATTCCAAACATTTTATTCATTTTTCATCCTTTTGTTTTATGTATGTTTGTTGTTAGTTGTTATACACACACCGAAACCCGTATTCGCGCATGCTTGCCCCTTCGGCCTCTAGGCGATAATCAAAAAATGGCGTTGGTCGCATCGATTCAAATGATGGATTATCATACACCAATACGATACTGTCCGCATTG
>CAMVAR010000022.1 GCA_947165555.1 uncultured Pseudomonadota bacterium
GGCAAAATAATGAAATATCTTATTACCGGTGGGGCGGGCTTTATAGGTTCGCATTTGGCAGATAGGTTATTGAATATGGGACACAATGTTGTTGTGGTTGATAATTTTAACGATTATTACGATGTAAATATCAAAGAAAAAAATATTCAGGCAAATCTTTCAAATCCGGATTATGTTTTGTACCGGGAAGATATTGAAGATAAAGATAAGATTGCACAGATTTTTGCAGAACATAAATTTGATGCGGTTATTCATTTGGCGGCGCGTGCCGGTGTGCGCCCAAGTTTGGAATGCCCAAGGACTTATGTTAAAACAAATATATTGGGGACGGTAAATATATTGGAATGTATGCGCGCCCATAATGTAAAGAAATTGGTTATCGCGTCTTCTTCGTCGGTATATGGGAATTGTAAAGAACAAGAATTTTCCGAAAATTTAAAAGTAACGGAACCGATTTCACCCTATGCGGCAACAAAATCCGCGTGCGAACAGTTGTGTTATACATGGCATTATTTGTATGGGATAAATGTGGTGGCGTTGCGATTCTTTACGGTTTATGGGCCACGACAAAGACCCGATTTGGCAATTTATAAATTTGCAAAAAAGATAGAAGATGGCGAACCAATTCAAATGTACGGCGATGGGGCAACATTGCGGGACTATACATACATTGATGATATTTTGAACGGTATTTGTGCCGCCATAAATTATGATAAGACCGGTTACGAGATAATAAATCTTGGGGGTGGTGAACCGATTACACTGAAACGTATGATTGAAACGATTGAAAATGCAATGGGTAAAAAGGCGATAATAGAACAAAAACCTATGCAGCCGGGTGATGTTGATAAAACCGTATGTGATTGGCGCAAGGCGAATAAATTGTTGGGCTATGTACCGGGGACAACGTTTGAAGACGGGATAAAAAAATTTGTAGAATGGAGAAAGAAAAATGAAAATATTTAGCCGGGAATCTTTATCAAATGGACGGCAACATATTTATTTTTGCGGTATCAAGGTATTTAGTTATAAGAAAAACAAAGCACAGAAAAATGTGTGTGTTTTAGAGAATGATTCACGTCTAAAGGTGGCTTGTGATATAGGGGTGGATTTGAATGAATTGCAAAGAAAGAATATTCAAATCATGCATCCTACGGGGATAGTGATTGGGTCCAAGGTAAAGTTGGGAAATAATATAAAAATTTGGCAAAATGTTACCATAGGTGCAAAATCTTTTGAAAACTGGGAAAATCAGGGCTATCCCCAAATAGGTGATAACTGTATAATTTATGCGGGGGCGGTGATAATCGGTGATATTAAAGTTGGGGAAAATTGTATTATCGGTGCAAATTCTGTTGTTTTAGATGACTGTGAACCTAATTCAATTTATGTGGGTATACCAGCCAAAAAAATAAAAGATTATAATCTAAATGCCGAACAGCAGAAAAAAACTTGGTTGGCTGTTGAAGAGGACGGTTTGAAGGAATTTGAAAATTCTCAAATTGTTAAAAATCTAAATAGTGAAAGTGTTTGTATTGATTGTGGGGCTAATATTGGACGCGTTTCTGAAATTATGGCCAAGACCGGAGCCAAGGTATATGCGTTTGAACCCAATCCATTATGTATGGAGAAATTAGAGAAAGTTTGCGCAAAATACAAAAATATTGAATTGATTAAAAAAGGGGTCGCGGCCCAGAATATGAAACTGAAGTTGTATCATAATGATTTTGTTAAATATGACCAAGAGGTTTTTTCTCAAAGTAGTTCAATATATGCGTCTAAAGAAAATGTAAATGCGGCTAACTATACAGAAATCGAATGTGTCGATTTATGTGAATTCATAGAAAATTTGGGGGTAAAAGTGGATATTTTAAAAATGGATATAGAAGGCGCGGAATTCGAAATTCTGGATAAAATGATTACGAAAAAAATTTATCAAAAGGTTAAAATAATATTGGTGGAAACGCATGATGGTTCAATTCCAGAACTAGCAGAAAAGGCTAATAAAGTTAGAAAACTGGTTAAAGACAAGAATATAAATAATATAAAACTTGATTGGCGTTAAAACTGAAAGGATATAAAAATGAATAAAATTGAATTTGATGGTAAAATTTTTGCTATTATTATCCCGGGAAATTATTCCAAAGACGGTGTGGAATTCTTTACGCCGAACGATTTTTCGCAACAGTTGGCGTATATGAAACATCCCAAAGGTAAAAAGATAGATGCGCATGTGCATAATATTGTTACGCGTCAGGTTGCATATACTCGTGAAGTGTTGATTATTCGGCGTGGCAAATTACGTGTCGATTTCTATCGCGATGACAAGACATACATTGAAAGTTACATTCTAAATGCGGGTGATATAATTTTGCTGGCAAATGGTGGGCATGGGTTTGAATGCCTGGACGATGTCGAGATGATTGAAATCAAGCAAGGTCCATACCTGGGTGAAAATGATAAGGTACGGTTCCCGGCGGTCGATGAAGCACAAATTAAATTAAAAGGTTTCAAAAATGAGTAATGTTTTTAACGAATATAGTCAATATTATAACTTGTTGTATAAAGACAAAAATTACAAGGCCGAAGTTGACTATATTGATGGTGTTATACGTGATTATTCGCCCAATGCCAAAAGTGTACTGGATTTAGGGTGCGGTACGGGGCGGCATGATTTTTATTTAAGCCACAAAGGCTATGATGTTTTTGGGGTTGATATGTCGAATACTATGCTGAATTTTGCAAAAGAACTTGGTATGAATTGTATCCAGGGCGATGCAAGGACGTTTCGTGCGGACAAAAAATTTGATGCGGTTGTATCGTTGTTTCACGTTGCAAGTTATCAAATCACAGACATGGATATTATGAATTATTTCCAAACGATGGCCCATCATATGAATCAAGACGGGGTTTGCATTTTTGATGTTTGGTACAAGCCGGCGGTACTGTTCCAAAAGCCAGAAGATAGAGTAAAGGAACTTGAAAACGAAAATGTTCACATTAAACGTTTTTGCCATTCAAATCATATCCCGCAAAAATCTTTGGTTGAGGTTAACTATCTAATAGATATAACCAATAAACAAGATGGCCGGAAAAGCACACTGAAAGAATTGCATAAAATGCGGTATTATTCCAAACAAGAATTGGAAAGGTTTGCCGGTTTGGCCGGAATACAACTTGTTCGGGCGGAAGAATTTGTAACAAAAAATAAACCGTCCCGTGATACCTGGGGGGTATGCTTTGCGGGCATAAAGGAGAAACACAGATGAAAAACATCCCTGTTTGCACGCCGTTTTTGAACGGTAATGAAAACAAATATGTTGCCGATGCAATGGAAACCGGATGGATTTCTTCGGCGGGGCATTATGTCAAAGACTTTGAAGAACAATTCGCAAAGTATTGTGATTGTAATTACGGTGTCGCCGTTTGCAACGGAACCGTGGCATTACATTTGGCGTTGACGGCGTTGGGAATCAAGCCAGGGGACGAGGTTATATTGCCCGATTTTACAATGATTGCATCTGCGTTCGCAATTTGTTATACCGGCGCAAAACCGGTGTTCGTTGATGCAGACAAAGATACGTGGAATATTGATGTTAACAAAATAGAAGAAAAAATAACCCCGCGAACAAAGGCGATAATGCCGGTACATATTTTTGGAAATCCCTGTAATATGGATGAAATTGCCAGAATCGCCAAAAAGCATAATTTATTTATTATTGAAGACGCGGCCGAGGCCCATGGTGCAACATGGAACGGTCAAAAGGTTGGTTCTTTTTCTGATATCGCATCGTTTTCATTTTTTGCAAATAAAAACCTGACCACGGGCGAGGGCGGTATGGTTGTTATGCGGGATGAAAAATATTATGATAAATGTCGTTATTTCAAAAATATGTGTTTTCCGTTGGATGCACCACGGATTTATGAGCATAATGATATAGGTTTTAATTATCGTATGAGTAATCTGCACGCGGCAATAGGCCTTGCCCAGGTGGAAAAGGCCGATGAATACAAACAGATGCGCATTAAAAATCATGAATTATACAAAAAATTACTGGCGGATGTTGATGGCGTGATTTTCCAACGCGAAGAACAAGGTGCGATAAATGTTGGTTGGATGAATACAATTTTGTTAAATCCAACGGTTTATGGTCACAACAAAGAAGACCTGATTGCGCATCTGAAAGAAAATGGTGTTGATATCCGGTTGTTGTTTACGGGACTGCATCGTCAAAAATCTTTGTTGAATTTCGGCTGTGATTGTGGTGGTGAATACCCGGTAACGGATAATTTGACCCAAAACGGTTTTTATTTGCCATCGGCCAGTAATTTAAGTGAAGATGATATAATGTATGTGTGTGATTTAATTAAGAAGTTCAGGGACAACGTATGATAAAATATTCCATTATTATTCCAACCCAAAATCGGGCGAAAATTCTGCAAGAATGTTTGGAACATATTTCACAATTAAGATTGCCCAAGGATGAATTCGAAGTTATTGTTATGGATAATGGGTCTGTTGATGATACCCGTGATATAGTTGATTCCTATCAGGGTAAGATTTTACACCTTGTATACAAATATGATGCACGACCGGGACTGCATGTTGGGCGAAATGTTGGCGGTAAAAATGCGCGTGGGGAAATTTTATGCTTTATAGATGATGATAGTTTTGTTAGCAGAAATTGGCTAAGGGCGATAGAACAAACATTTCAAAATCCGGATATAAATTTGGCGACGGGGCGCGTAAGTCCAAAGTATGAAGTTCGTCCCCCTAAGATGGTGCGCGATTTGTGGCAAAGAAATGGTTGGGGGCGGTACCTGTATAAATATTCGCTGTTAGAATTTAGAAATAAAAAAAGATTTATTTCATATAATTTTATATTTGGGTGCAATTTTATCATCAGGAAAAAACTTTTTGAAAAATATAAGGGCTTTAATCCAGATGGTATGCCGATGTCTTGTATTAAATATCGCGGGGATGGCGAAAACGCATTGGCATGCAAATGCAACAATGATGGTATTGTGCCGTATTATAACCCGCAAATCGCAATAAAACATTTGGTCGCAAAAAATCGTATGACGGCAAAATATATGGAATATCGCGCTATGCGCAGTGCGATTTCAGACGGATTCAAAAAAATACGAGAAAAGATGGGGATTTTGGTGTATGGCCCGGCGGTACCAAATCCGCCACGTGCGCGATTTGGTTTTACAAGGCGACATAAAAAAATCAACCCGCTATTAAAACACTATGAAACCGAATATAAAAAATATAGTGATTGGTTTATGGTGGAATATAATAAAAACAAAAAATTGCAAGATTGGATAGGGCGGAATAACTTTTTAGATAATATGGATGTGCCGGAATGTGTTGATTGTGATTTTTCTTTTAGGCATATAAATATTTTTTCGGGCGAACCGATTGATAATTGGATTTTGGGGAAATTTGCCAAGAATCTTAAATCTGGATACGAAAAATATGGTGTGCGTGCCGATTTATCATATGAATTAAGCACAAAGACAGATTTTAATCAATGTATAATTTATTTGAACTGTTCCCCAGATAGTGCGACAGAACGTGATGTAATAATGATAACTCATGTTGATTCATATTGGAAGTTTGAATTATTAGAAAAATTGTTGCCGCGGGTTGCGCTGGGGATTTGTATGAGCAAAGAGCAGATGGATAAACTGATAAATATGGGGCTGGATAAAAATAAACTGTGTTATGTTAATCCGGCGCATGATGGGGTTATACCGGTCAAAAAATGGGTTGTTGGATTGGCTTCACGTGTTTACGGCGATGGACGTAAAAACGAAACGTATTTTAATAAATTGGCGGATGTATTGGACCCGCGGTATTTCAAATTCAAGATTATGGGGGCAAATTGGGCACCCCAGGTGAATTATATGCGTTCCAAAGGTTTCGAAGTTGAATATTGGTCGGATTTTAATTATGAAATATATACCAAGAAGTTTTTTGCCGATATGGATTATTACCTGTATATGGGAACAGATGAAGGACAAATGGGCTTTGTCGATGCGCAAAGTGCAGGTGTCAAGACAATTGTAACCGCCCAGGGTTATCATCTGGATTCGGATTCGCCGATAACACATCCGTTTATGATATACGATGAATTAGAAAAAATATTCCTTGGGATTCAGGCAGAAAAAATGGATATAGTCGGGGCGATGCATAATTGGACGTGGGAAAGTTATGCGTTGAAACATCTGCAGATTTTTGAAGATCTAAACTCCGGAAAAATCATACAAAATGATTTTCGGGATGGATTGAATTCATTATTGGCAAATCGTGCCACAGAATTTCAATACGATGAAAAAGCAAAGCAAGAATATATAAAATATTTGAAACGTGAAATTGTTCATCGTGATATAAACTATTTGCACGTTAAGAAAATTTCTTGGATACAAAAAGTTTTTTCAATTAGGCGCGAAAACAAAGGCCATATAATTAGAATATTGGGAATTAAAATAAAAATTGGATGCAAAAAATGAAAATAGTATCAAAGGAAAGACGTGATGACGGAACCAGAATAATAAAACTATTTGGTTTAAGGGTTTTTGCATATCAAAGAAAACATAAAAATAATCCGTCGATTTGCGGACGAAACAATGTGGTTGATGTCCCGAAAAACGGTTTGGTTAAAATAAATATTGTTGGACACGATAATAAGGTGGTTGTTGATAAGCAATTAAATATAAAGAGTTGTGTGCACATTAATATCTATGGTGATAATAACGTTATAAATGTGGGGGCAATTTATGGTAAATTACAGTTGTGTGTTGGTGCAAACGTTTCTTTGCCGGTTCAAAATTGTCGTGTTGTGATTGGCAATGATTCTTCTTGTGCCGATTGGTTGAATATACTGTTGTTGGAAAGCGATTCTTATTTTGATATGGGGCAAGATTGTATGTTTTCCAGTGGAATAAACATTCGTTGTTCTGATGCGCACAGTGTTCTTTCTGCAGATGGGGCGGTTTTGAATAGGGCCGTTGGGGTCAAAATTGGAAATCACGTTTGGGTCGGTCAAGATGTATTAATTTCTAAAAATACGGAAATCCCAGATGGATGTATTGTTGGTGCGCGCGCCGTTGTTACAAAAAAATTTATCAAACCAAATTGTGTCTTGGCGGGGATTCCGGCCCGTGTTACCAAAGAAAATATTCGATGGTCGCGTAATCCCCCAGATAAAATGAAACCCACCAAATAATCGGTGGGTTTTTGGTTGCGGATGGTTTTATGCGTTTTTAAATGGTGCAAAATGTGCGATATTTGCAAATCCGCCATAAAAACTGTCGCCGGCGGCGCTTGGAAAACAAAATGAAACGCCACCATATCCGGTCGAACTTGCCCCCTTGATTGCAACATCATTCATATATAATGTTGCGTTATTTGCAGTATCGCCGTATACAACCCCATTTTGTGGCGCAATAAATTTGTTGGATGCAGAACTGTATGTTTTGATGCTTATACTTGCATTATAATCTGGTACGGCACAGCTTGCGATATTTATTTTTCCGGTTGATGTTATATTGTCTATATCTTTGTTGGCCTTGGTTGCGATTGTTGTGTTGATATCGTTTAAATCATTTGTGGTTAAAAATTCTGGCAATTGTTCGCGAATTGTGCTTAATTCACTTAGCAAATCTGCAACGGTTGGGATATTGGCCAGACCAAGTATATTGGTTATTTTTTCCGCCAGTTCTTTTAATGCCTCCATACATTGGTTGGCGTCCTGGTTTAATTGGTGTGCCAATGGTTGTTCGGTTGGTTGGTAATCAATATGGCGCAGTAATTCTATGTTGCGATATATTTTTATTACCGAATCGGCCAATGGTGCCGTTGGAAAATCTATGTGGCCACCAGAATAGGGGACGTCGGCGTCTTCGGCCGGGCCGGTTGGGTATAATGCAAAATCAGCGGATGTTAATTCGATATTATTGATTGATACATGAATATCATTTACACCAAAAAATGGTATTGTAAAATAAAATGTGCGGGTTTCCCCATCACCAATAAATGTTTGTGTGTTTGACATAATTTATCCTTTGGTTATTTAACATTAAATAAAAAAAAGCCCCGTCCATGCGTGTCGGGCAAAAAATAAATGGCCCAATACAGGCCTCGTGTGTTTCTTATCTTATCAAAAAATGTCGCAAAAGTCAATATGTTTTTAAAAATTGTTGACATAATGGTGTTTTTGTAGTATATGTTTTCGGTAATTACAATGGAGATTGTATATGGCAAGAATAAATTTGAATAGCATGGCGGGTAAATATGCCAAACATGTTTGTAAAAACGATAGGCTGTTTGGTGTTGGTGCCGGTATTTT
>CAMVAR010000023.1 GCA_947165555.1 uncultured Pseudomonadota bacterium
AGATATGGTTGATACACACAACCATATATATACCGAAGTGCAATTGTTTGGTAAAAAATTCGGTTATCCAATAATAAAAATGTATACTAATGCATATAATATACGACCAGGCGACGAAGTACTGGTATGCAAAACAGACAACAATGACTTCTGTATCGTGCGTAATTTTTCAATCGAAGAACGTCGCAAAAATTTCCTGAACAAATCCCGTTAGAAAATCTCGCACATGCGAGATTTTTACTAGCCACTTACACTAACGACTTCCCCGACATCTCCGCCGGCTGTTTTATCTCCAACAATTTCAAAATTGTCGGGGCGACATCCGCCAATCCGCCGTTTTTAATTTTCTTGTACTTTGGTTCGCTGACCATAATCGCGCGAACTTTGTTGTTGGTATGCGCCGTCCATGGGGCACTATTCTTGTCATCCCACATTTTTTCTGCATTTCCGTGGTCCGCGATAATCAGAACTTTTCCATCAACGGCCAACACCGCCGGCACGATTTCCGCCAACTGGGCATCCAAACATTCCATCGCGCGAATTGTCGCCGCCTCGTTCCCGGTGTGACCGACCATATCACCATTGGCAAAGTTCATCAAAACCAAATCAAATTTTCCAATTCTTGGCAACAAAGCCGCCGTAATTTCCGGCGCAGACATTTCTGGTTTCATATCAAATGTTGCGACATTCGGGGAATCTATTAAAACTTTTTCTTCGCCGGGGAAATCGATTGTTCGTTCCGCGTCCATAAAGTATGTGACATGATTATATTTTTCGGTTTCGGCAATCCGCAACTGGGACAATCCCGCCGCCGCAACCACATCACCCAGTGTATTTTTTACCGGAATATCAACCAACAGCGCAGGACAAACTTCATTTAAACCTTCGCCATATTGCGAAAAGCACAACATGTGCGCCCCCGTATCCAACATGGCGCGTACAATCTGGCGCGCGCGGTCACTGCGATAATTTCCAAAGACAAATCCATCGCGCGCGGTAATTGGCGTTGCGTTTATAATTGTCGGTTTGAAAAATTCGTCTGTTATGCCATCTGCATAGGATTGTGTTATCGCATCTTCGATTGTGTCCGCGTGTAAATCAGCACGTGTATTCGCAATCGCGTTAAACGCCAATTCGGTACGGTCCATATTTTTGTTGCGGTCCATCGTATAATAACGTCCAGACAACGTTCCAAAAAACACCCGTCCATCGGCAAAATACGGCGCCAACATACGTTTAATCACGCGCACATATTTCATGGCTGATTTTGGTGGCGTATCACGCCCATCGGCAATAAAATGTATGCAAACACGCAAACCTGATTCCAAAATATATTTTACGATTTTCATTTCATCGCGTACATCTGCGTGCACACGACCATCCGACATCAGACCTGCAAAATGCACAATGCCACCATCACGTTTAACATCGGCAATAAATTCATTTAATGGTTTATTTTGCGACCATTTTTCACGTGCAAAACGCAATAAATACTGTGCAACCACGCGACCTGCGCCAATGCAAATATGCCCAACCTCGGAATTTCCCATCAGATTTCCCGGTAACCCAACGGCTGTTCCCGATGCACGCAGCAATGAGTTTGGATAATGTTCAATTAATTTGTTAAAATAGGGCATTTTTGCCAACGCAACGGCGTTATGTTCGCGCGCGTCATTAACCCCAACACCATCAAGAATACACAATACAACTGTCTTTTTCATATTTGCCCCCTTGGACATCATATTTTTATCGCAGACACATAATACCATAATGCTTTTTTGATTGCAAAATAAAAAGAAAATTTGTATAACACAATATGTTATGATGACCAGGAACAAAAGTCTAAAATAAAAAAATAATTAAATTCAATGGGGAAAAAATGGCGGGCAAAACATACACACCAACAACGGTTGATTTACATATCGGCAAACGCATGCAATTGCGGCGCACTATGATGGGCATGTCATTAAAGGATTTAGCACGGATTTGTGGTGTGACATTTCAACAAATTCAAAAATACGAATGTGCCGACAATCGTATATCTGCATCACGTTTGTTTGAAATTGGTACGGCAATGCAAACACCTGTATCATTTTTCTTTTCCGGATTACCGGGGAATATGCCTGATGAAACCAAAACCACGCGTTCAATGCACCTGCATCAACCTGACGGGGCGGAAATTGATGACCCATTATTTCGCACTGAAAGTCTGCAATTGATTAAATTATACTGGCGTTTGACCGACGATTCTCAGCGCAAGATTATCATGCAATTATTACACAGCATGACCGGTGTACCCGAAACAATGGACTAGGTTAACTATTTTGCCTACAACACCCGTGTGATATTATCATCACACAAAAACACCGGGGATACCCCGGTGTTTTGCATTTATATTTCCAATTAATCTCTAATTGCACATGTGCTGCACCCCTCTAACGCGGTTAGACGTTCCAATATCCCCTTGGTACATCTGCCCTCGGAACACGAGCCATTGATTGTTGCCGCCAAGTCTTTGTTTGCAGTTTCAAGGACGCGGTTGGCCGCCGTCAAATCTGCAATTTGTCTGCGCAACCCCGTGGTATCATCCGCCCCAATTACCGCATTCAGGTCATTTACCGCGTTTAATGCAGTGTTTGCATTGGTGTTGGCGGTCGCGGCCGTACCAGAGACCGTATTCAACGCAGTTTTCGTTGCGTATGTATTGTTGGCGGCGCTTGTGGTTATAAAACCTAGACTTGAAATCTCTGTTTCGGTCATTTTTGCCGCATTTAACTGGGATTGATATTGTGATTCCAATGTCTGGGCGGCGGCACTGGAAAAATTAGTACATCCCAACGAATTATTGTTTGCATCCCAACAACAGTTTTTCCATGTTGTTGCATTTGTGCGTTGGGCCTGACACTTTTTATCAAGCGTGTCAAATTTATTAACCAATTCATCCGCAACCCTAACCAGATATGTTTCACCGGCATCATTACCCGCCGCCGCACCCTTGACACATGTGCGCATACCGCTCAATGCGCTACTGACCGTTTTAAATGCAACATCCGGGCAATCATCCGTAATTTCGGTTGTAGATTCTTCGACCAAATTACCCGTTTCATCACAAACATAATTTTTTGTGACGGTTTTACCAAGGTTGGTTCGACTATCTACAAAACTTTTATTATCAGACGTTTTTAATGATGAAAATACCGGCTGGCTATAGGTAACAATCGTCTGTGGACGGCACGCACCATATTTACGCAACATGTACGTTGTGCCACTATTATCCCCACCACCATAAGTACATTCGAACGCTTCATACGATTGGTTCTGATTTTGCGCGGCCCTATCACCGTATCCACGTCGTTGACATCTGTCTTCGATATAGCGGACTGGTAACTGATTCCCTTCGCAATCGGAACCGCCGGTTTCGATATGTCCCGGGGTTGTAAAATATCCATTTCCACCACCGGATGGTTCAACATACTCAGACCAATTTGTTGTTGCACATTCGCTATCAATGTTTACATCGCTGGTACCGTTACAACCGCTCATCGTTAATACGGTACGCGACTTTTTGACATTATCTTCGGTTATTATGGACTTTTGTGTGCTTAATATCGTTGCATCTGTACAGATATTGGCCAACATATCCGCCAACGGTCCATAATTTTGCAAATAATATGTTTGCCCATTATTTGTGCCGGCACCACGTGTGCATTCATACACAATATATGGATTATCCGCGGCCCGTCCGGCGTTATGCGCGACAAATTTTTCACACAAATCTTGGGTTGTGACTGCATTACCCCATGTTTTACCACAATCAGAACTGGTTTGGTCAACTTTGTATCCACGTGTTGTATACGCAGTTTTTGATTCACCGTTTATCAGAACCGTTGCATTTCCGGACGGTTCGGTATAGTTCACCTTTGTGGATTGGCAAGATATTTCAAATGTATCACCGGCACGGAATTTATAAGTCTGTCCGTTATCGCCGCGCGTGCAAATTGACATTATTACCATGGATGGGTCATTCTGGGCCGCGCGTTTCACTGTGTCGGCAACGCATGTATCGTGTTTGGATTCTGTGCGTTTTACATCATTTGTACATGAATCCGTTACCGTCGTCACATTAAATCCCTTGGCGGTACAGGGGACACTATCAGTACCACAGTTGGCCGGTGTTGGTGCGGTATATACGACACTGGTTTTTTCGCCACAGTCTTCGTCATACGTATCCGTATCACTGTTTCCACACGAATCGGTCAGTGTTAATGTCCGTCGCGCCTTGCCGTCAACCATGTTGGTGGCAAACTTTATCTCTGGGGTACCATTGCATCCGGCCCCATCACCATCGGCACCATCTTTAATTTCTACGGTTTCTTCGGTATTATCACATTGGGTGATTTTAATAGTTGATGTTTTGGTTGCATCATTACGCTGGGCGCGGATAACCGGGCTGCACCCCGGGGTACCGGCAACACCGGGGGCACCGGGTGCCCCATCGGCCCCTTTTAAATCCCCCAATGCCACTAAATTTTGCCAATTATCACTGTCTTCTAGTGCCCATTGAATATAATCATTTGCCTTTTGTAGCTTTATATTCTTGCCATTTTCACCGGTCAATCCACCTATGGCAACTTCACCCCATTCATTATTTGGCTTTTTATACTTTAATTTTTGATTTTCGGCATCATAATCTAATTCTATATTCGGCTGCACATTGGCAATCGCATCATCGGTTTGTTGTTTGGTGTATGTTTCTGATTTTTTATAGTATTCTGTAAATTTACCATCCAACACTGTTTTGTTATAATAATCCGTCAATGCGCCCGGTTGCAACGCGCTGGTGGCCAATGTACGCACCGGCGTAAATGTATCAGAATCTATTAAATTACGACTGGTAATTTCTGTGCTAACCATTGTGCGCAATTGACCTTCGTCAACCGTTCCTGCGGCACCGGCCTCACCACGGTCGCCCTTGGGGCCCTGGATGCCTTGGTCGCCTTTATCCCCCTTGTCACCCTTGTCGCCCTTGGGACCATCGGCGCCATCCAGAATTTCAACCGTGTCATCTTGTCCACAGCCAGAAATATTCAATATTGTTTTACCGTCATCATCATCACGCACGACATCAATCAATGGGGTACAACCATCCGCGCCGCGATAACGTTCGGCAACCGGTGTGCCCCGAATATTTTTTATATTCGCCGGAACTATTGATGCCATACGGCCAACCGCGGTACCCGTAACGGCCGGTGTGGCAATTGATGCAACGGGCGCATTCGCCGGTGTGCTTTGCGTTGTTGCGGTTCCACCTGGGGTGCCACGCAACGTCCCCGCACGTGCAACCGCGCCCAATGTATTATTTGTCGGCACAATTGGTGTTGTGCGCAAACTGGGGGCCGCAACCGCATCCAACGTCAGTCCCAACACACATGCCACGGTAACCGCGTAACCAATCTTGGCAAATCCCCAATTGTTTTTACAGAACACTTTATCCTCCTTTGATTTTACTCGTTCGAAATTGTACACACATTGTTTGACCACGTACCACCGATGTCGGCGCAACGATATTCATACCATTTATTGCTAAATATACATTCATTATTATCCCATGTTGCAACACCCGATTCATATATTGAATTATACCGTAAACACGTTGAACGTGAATCGTTTTTATAACAATATCCCCAACGCCCAGCTGCATTACTATTACCACCGAATACGTTATTTGTAAAGCTGTCTAAAGTAGTAGCGGAATTTTGTTGTGCGGCATCATACCAATCACCACCCAGACGGTTACATTCCGATGCCAACGATGCACGAATTGCGCGTTCAGCATCGGCAATCGCCCCATCAATACGATTTTGTAATGTCGTATCCATACGCTCAAAGTTGGTTGAAACCTTATCCCAATCGCCAACACCGGGCTTTTCCCCCTTAATGGAATAAGCATCCCAACAATTTTGAATTGCATAATTCCGCACCACCAATTGCAAATTCATGTTTTTTGGGTCAGTATTGGATGAACTTCCCGGATACATTTCCTTGCATTTATATGGGTACGAATGCAATGAATCATCCGGCGTACACAGGTTTTCCAAATATTCTTGCACCGCGGCATAACATTTTTCAACCGCACTTAACGAATCAACCGTTTGAACATAGTTTATCAAGGATTGAATTCCACACGTTGTCAAAGATGATTTGTCTAAATGCCCGCGCGCATCAAACTCGCACTGTTTGGCCCCGTTGTGGCCAAACAACGCCGCACAGGCCACAACCTTTTCCCGACACATATCACGTGCCGCATAACGTCCCAACGCACCGGCGGCCGTCGCCGTATTTTTATCATAATTCACCAAAGATTGCGACTGAATATCATAACAGTTCGCCACCGTATCCACACAGGATAATTTTACTTCTTCAATTTTGGCACTTTGCGCCTGGGCAATCTCAATAAGGGCGGTCCGTTTAAATTCTGTCCAAACAAATTCTGAAATATCACGACAGGTGTCTAATTCGCGTTCTACATATTTGCGGTACCCATCCAAAAACTTATTAAACGCGGCATTTTGTCCCAGTATATCGGTGTTCATTCCGGACGGACCGTCGCCCTCATGCGTTACCCCCGCCAACGACATAGTATATTCCAATTCAAACAGGCGTGGTGAATATAACGGTTCACCGGTCGCCCCATTGATATATGCACCCGTCGGGTCCAAACAACGTTTATAGTTTTCGCCACACGCGGTATCGGCCAATATTGCCGTACGTACCTTGCCAATACATTCATTTACATCGGCCGAATTATGGCTGCGGTATTCTTCCAAACGTGCCTCGCGCAGGTATTTTTCTGCAGTACGCACAGCCTGGGCCACGGTTTCTTTCTTTTTATTCAAACTTTTTTCATAAATGTTGCAATCTTGGTTTATTAATATGTTATACGAACTTTTGGCCATTGAAAACACGGCATCATTTTCGCAACTATTTTGACTAAGCCGTGAACATTGTTTCTGGGCGGCATTAAATAATGCCGTACCTTCTAATGTGGATAAATCTTGACCGTCGGATGAAAAGATTGACGACGCGTCCCCAGACCATATGTCATCAAAACTGTCTGCGAAATCAAAGTTTAATATACCCAATGATGTCGAATTATTATTTGTTACATTGTTGTTTTTTCCAGACAATAAATCATTAATTGCATCTAATGCCTTGGCGGCGGCACTGGTATCTTTTTTAACGGCCAATTCACCAACAGTTGGCGAATACATGGCCTTTACTTCGGCCGCTGACTTATCTACAACCTCTAAATTATTATCTTGAAAATTCTGTAACAGTATCATTGCACGGTCCAATGAATCTTCGGCCGTGCGAAAATTTGTAAACCGATTACTGCAAAAACAACGGCGATATGTATCATTTGCATTGGCGCACAATTGGTCCATACATGTCGCATACGATTCGCGACACCCGGCATAACCAGAACCAATCTTGCTAACATCATTAAAGATTGCCGTCGCGCGCGCCGTGGTCGCACTGCGCGCAACCGCGCCGGGTTTTGGTGATGTCGTGGCACCCGTACGCGCCGTACGTGCAACGGTGGACGATTGTGTTATCGGTGAACGTCCCACCGTTGCGGAACGCGTCTGTCTTTGTTCGGTGGAATTTCTTGTAATCACATTTTTGGCCGCACGCACCCCAATTTTATTAGGGGCCGGAACAATGGTGCTGCGTACATTAACCGATGCAGAACGCGTTGACGCGCCACCGCCACGCCCGGATACCGTTCCAACCGAATCGGGCGATGTACCACCACGTGGATTTCCAATCGGCGCACAAATTCCAAGCATCGGGACGAAAAACGCACAAGTAACCGTTAAAAAATTAATCCATTTACGCAAACAGCTCTCCTCTGACCACTATTATAAATTTTTTTGGCCATCCAAATCAACAACTAAATTATTCGATACAACAATTAACCGCATTCTTTACCCATTCACCCAACTTTCGCACCGTCGATTTGGATTCAGACACTTTGGGTTGCGCCGTTTTGGCCGCCTTGGATTTTTTCGTATTTGATGCACCATCACCAATCACCGCATCATATAACGTTGGTTCCGCGGCATGCACACCCGCCAAATCAATCATTTTCATATTTAAACCCCAAAACAAAGAATACAATTCATACGCACGTTCAAACATCGCATAGGCATCCTGTTTGTTTCCGGCACCCAATGCCTTGGTTCCAACCTCGTATATAC
>CAMVAR010000024.1 GCA_947165555.1 uncultured Pseudomonadota bacterium
ACATCAAAAACATGGATTGATTATCTGGGGACATGGGTACCGATTGTTATGGGTTTGTTCTTTATTTGGTGGATTTTCCGCGGGATGCGTGGTGGCGCAGGCGGCCTGGGGCGGGCGTTGGTCGGACAAAACCCAACCAAGATTGTAACAGGAAAACCAAAGACAACATTCAAAGATGTTGCCGGAATTGATTCAGAAAAACAAGAATTGATGGAGATTGTCGATTTCCTGCGTGACAAATCTAAATTTACGGCCGTTGGTGCGCGGGTGCCGCGCGGTGTGTTGTTGGCGGGCGAACCCGGAACCGGTAAAACATTGTTGGCGCGTGCCATCGCAGGCGAGGCAAATGTGCCGTTCTTTGCCGCATCGGGCAGTGATTTTTCCGGTATTATCGTCGGACTTGGCGTTGCAAAAATCAAAGAAATTTTTGAAATGGCGAAACGTAATGCACCATGCCTTTTGTTTATTGATGAAATTGATGCAATCGGTCAACGGCGCAGTCAAAATTCGTTTAATGACCAAGACCGCGAACAAACGTTGAATCAATTACTGATTGAAATGGATGGGTTTTCGAATGAAACCGGTATTATCGTGATTGGGGCGACAAATCGGCCCGATATGCTGGACCCGGCGTTGTTGCGCCCCGGTCGGTTTGATAGACAGGTACATATTGATTTGCCCGATATGGCGGGACGTCGTGCGATTTTGGAACTGCATGCGAAAAAAATCAAAATACACGAAGATGTAAATCTTGAAAATTTGGCGCGCGGAACGACCGGGTTTTCGGGTGCGGATTTGGAAAACCTGTTGAACGAATCGGCGTTGCATGCCGTGCGCGCAGGACATAAATTGGTCGGTCAAGATGATATAGAAGAGGCGCGTGATAAATTGCTGATGGGCCCGCGCAAGGTTCGTAAAATGCGGCCCGAAGATATAAAACTGACCGCCTATCACGAGGCCGGACATGCGTATATTAGTACCGTATATGCCGATGTTACCGACCCCATACACAAGGCGACAATTATCCCACGCGGGCGCGCACTGGGGATGGTGCAACATTTGCCGATTGATGACAAGGTTTCAATGTCTTTGGCCGAAATTCGTGCAAACCTGGCCGTTGCGTTGGCGGGGCGCGCGGCCGAAGAAATATTCTTTGGCGCGGATAAAATCACGACCGGGGCGGAATCTGATATTGAAATGGCGACGCGCCTTGCGCGGCGTTCAATAACCATGGCGGGGTTGTCCAATAAAATTGGACTTGTTGCCATAAACCAGGCGCAAACTTTTGGTTCGCGTGTGCCGTTGGAAAATGCGTCGGAAAAAACCGCCGAAGTGGTGGATGCCGAAATTCGGGCTTGGTTGGATGCGGCGTATAATGATGCCAAAAAGGTGTTAAGTAAGAATAAAAACACGGTTGCAAAATTGGCCGAAGAATTGTTAAAGCGCGAAACACTGACCGGTGATGAAATTATGGAAATCGTCGGGAAACGGCCGGCGAAAAAAACGGTGACCCGGGCGGACAAGGGCGCAACAAAAAAGGCACGCGTTGCAAAAAAATAAATTCGAAGTGATAAAAATGGCCCCGGAATTCACCAATTCGTTATTGGTGTCTGATGGGGCGCGTTGTGTGATTTTTGATGCCTGGGGGCGCGCGGACGCGTGGGAAAAATTACTGGCGCGGCGCGGAATGAGGCCGGTTGCGATTTATGCGACACATGGGCACGCCGACCATATAAGTGCCGCGCCCGATTTGGCCGCGCGTTATAATATTCCGTGGTTTTTGAACCAATTGGATGTGCCGCTGGTTTTATGGGGTAATCAAATTCTGGATTTTTGGGGTTTGCCGCGAATTGCCGATGATTTTGTGCGGCCACATGATTTGCGTCCGGGGCGGGTCAAAATTTTGGATGATATAGATATGGAAATTATCGCGTCGCCCGGTCATTCGTTGGGCGGGGTAATGTTTTACTTTCCGGAATATAAAATTTTACTGACCGGCGATACCATTTTCCGTGACGGGGTGGGGCGAACCGATTTGCCGGGTGGTGATGAAAAAGTGTTGCGACAATCTATTGCGAATTTGATGGCGCGCGATTTGCCCGATGACACACATTTGATTCACGGTCATGGCGACGATTCTATAATGGGCGCGGTTAAATCTGTATTCTGTTGACATTACCGCAAATTGTGCTATGTTTTTTTCTGGAACCAAGGTACAAGCATGACATACAATGAAATATTAAAACAAATTCGGCCGATTATTGCAAAACAATTAAATGTTGAATTGCGCGATGTAAAACCGTCTGTGAACATTAGTCGCGATTTGGGGGCGGATTCCCTGGATGCGTTAGAATTGGTGTGGGCGGTTGAACAACAATTTAATGTTAAAATTTCCGATGATGACACAATAAATATTTTCACGGTTGACGATATGGTGAAATTGGTTTGGCAAAAGGTTGACCCACATGGCGCAGAAAAATATAAATCTGGGGATAAGAAGACACAAACCCAGGTGCGTTTTGGCGTGCCCGGATATGGTTTTTTGTCCTGTGGGTATTTGCCGAATGATGAAATATATGATTATCTGAAAAAATTAAGCAAACAAGATTTAGATCAACGGCATTGTGCGCGGTATGGTTTTTCATTTACGGGGTATCCATCGTATGATGGGCGTTTTAAGCAAAATTTGATTATAGAATCCATTATCGAAAACGGCGTATGCAGTGTGTATGGACTGAACCCGTTATGTGGTGCACGCACCGGCCATGGATGTTTCCGCAAATTAAAACGGGGGGAATGTAAAGACCCATTTGTCATAGAAAACATCGGTAAAGTTTTCTGGCCCGACAAATATGGAAAACAAAAATAGAGGGACATAAGATGTCAAAAGAAAAACGTTATGATGTATGTTTAAAAAGCCCGGAGGATACCGCAAACGGTAAACAAATGACAAAGGCCGAGTTTGAAAAATACCTTAAAGAACTCAGTGAAACCTATGGTAAAATACCGCAAGATTCATGTTTGTATTCGTTTTTTGCGTGTTTTACTGCGTACGACAAAATGACTGTAAATTTAGGCGAACAATGGAATCGTAAAAATAATTCTATCAAAGTATCTGAGGGTTGGATTAATATTGGAATATATATTAAAAACTGTGGTAAATGTCATCAAAGCAAATGTATCAAGAATATCCAAAATGGAAAATGTGTAGATGATTTTGTTTGCAACATCATAGGTATAAAACTGTTTCCAGAACAATATGAAAAACAAAGATAAAAAAGAAAAGGATGAAAAATGGCAAAAAAATTCGTAATGATTCAAAACTTTGCTTATAACCGTTATACACCGGACTATAGTGGTCGTCCAACGCAAATAAATGTTGGGTCGGTAACCGAAGAATTTCAGAAAAAATTTATTGAATGTATGCGGAACTGTAAACCCGTGGACGGCAACAGATTCCATTGTGGATTCAATGTATATTATGATGATAATACGGCATTTGAAGTAAGACCTGATCGTTTGCATCCCGCGGTTGAATGGAAACCAGCTAAAGGCATAAACCAGGCGGAAAAGGACGAAATGGTTATTGTAATGTATCCTTGTGTGTTGAAAGATACTGATTGTGTTGCGACTTGTTGGCATGATTGTCCGGTATGCATTGCGTCTGGCAAATGTCCATCGCCGTTTATCCGGAAATATATCGGTAAAGTTTTTTTCCCTGACCAATACGGAAAACAGCGTTAAAAACAAACCCCGAAGAAATTCGGGTTTTTAAATTGTAAATATCAATACCCGCGTGATGCCGGACAAATCTTTTTCGGCGCGGTTGAATTGCCAACCCGCGGATTCAAATATCTTTTTAACGGCCGCCATTTGCCCCGCACCAATTTCCAGGTATATTTTACCGTTCGGTTTTATCCAATTCCGTGCGTTGGTTGCAATTTGTTCGTATGCGGCCAATCCCTGGTTTTTCGCGTACAGTGCGCATTTTGGGTCGTGCATTGCGCCCGCATCAACACGCGTGTCACCGATTGCAATGTATGGCGGATTTGAAACGATAATATCAAATTTTTCGCGTACCGCGCGTTGCGTGCCAAAAGACGCGCGCACAATTTTTATTTTATTTGATAAATCAAATTTTTTTATGTTTCGGCGGGCAACCCGAATTGCGCCACGTGACACGTCAATCGCGGTGCCGGTTGCACCATGAATATTTTTTACCAACGATATAATAATGCATCCCGTGCCGGTTCCCAAATCCAGTATTCTTGGCCGTTGCGGATTGTCGGCAATGACCGCGGCAACCAATGTTTCGGTGTCGGGTCGCGGGTCCAATGTATATTTATTTGTATAAAATGGCAATCCGTAAAACCATTTTTGATGAATTATTTTGGCAACCGGCACCCCGCGGCGCAATGCACGTGCCATGCGCCAAACGCGAATGCGCGATGGATTTTTGATGTTGTCGGTAATAATTCGTGCGGCGCGAATACCCCCGGCATCCTGTAAAATTTCAAAGGCTTGATTTATGTTCACAAAAATATTATAATGTGCGCCATGGAAAAAGTAAAATATAAAAATCTGGGGCGGATAGTTTTATGGATTGCGGCGGTTGTTGCAATTGTTGCTGTTATAATCGTTATTGTACGCGGTGTGACGCGTGGTGGTGCGGGGGATGATGTCGCATCGGTGGCTGACGATACAACCGTGGTGGATGTTGTTGCCGGTGATACATTGTCCAAGATTTTGTCCCAATATGGATTTAATGGAAATGATGTTAATGCAATTGACCGGGTTCTGCGTGACCGTGCGGGAATTAGTGGTTTGCGGGCGGACCGGGATAAAATTGAATTTGTTCGCGCCGGTGGGACAGATTCGCCAATTACCAAGATTACAATTTTACCGGGGCCATGGCGTCGGGTGGAATTAACATGTAATGATGCGGGTGTCTGGGAATGTAACCCGGTTGATATTGAACGCGATGTCAGGATGGTCTATCGCCAGGGTGAAATTTTGGATGGCGACAGTTTTTACCTGGCCGGTACGCGCGCGGGGATTCCCGCGGGAATATTGGCCGATGTTTACGATTTGTGGGCGTTTGAAATGGACTTTGAACGCGATGTGCGGGCCGGTCAGAAGTTTTCGGTTGTCTATGAAGAAAACTATGCCAATGATAAAAAGGTGGATAACGGTGCCGTTATGGTCGTGTCTTTTGATGCATTGCGCGGAAATGTTAAAATGTATCGTTTCCGCAAGGCTGATAAAACCGTTGGATACTATGACCCGAATGGAAATGGGGCAATAAAATCATTAAAACGTACCCCAATCAATAATGCCAAAATTACCAGCAGTTTTTCAACGCGGCGCAAACACCCCGTTTTGGGATTTACCCGTGCGCACAAAGGGGTTGATTTTCGTGCGCCAACCGGAACGCCGATTCCGGCGGCCGGTGCGGGGCGCGTTGTTGCGCGCGGATTTAATCGTGGACATGGTAATTTTGTGAAAATTCGACACAACGGTTCGTTTGAAACACTGTATGCGCACATGTCAAAATTTGCCAAAAATGTTAATGTTGGAACCGTCGTTAAACAGGGACAAATCATTGGATATGCCGGTTCGACGGGGATGTCAACGGGGCCGCATTTACACTATGAAATTATCAAAGACGGCAAACACGTGAACCCGATGACGGTTAAATTGCCGGCGATAAATAACCTGGACGCGCCCAATAAACAGCGATTTATGGAATATCGTCAGCAATTGGATGCCAAAATTGAGGCGTTGGTTAATAATCCTGATGGGTTCTTTAAAATGAACGATTAATTATTTTCCCCAAAATGGTGCGATTACATAATCGGCACGCAGTGGCACAGATATCTTTGTGATATTTTCCATAACCGATTTTATTTTTTCGGCGAATTCGGTTGCCACGCTTTCGTCGCATTCAAATACCATTTCATCGTGAACCTGCATAATCATTTTTATTTTATCGCGATTTGGTACAATGATTTCATTGAATATTCGTATCATGGCATATCGCATAAGGTCCGCTTCGAACCCCTGAATCGGGGCGTTGATTGCGGCACGCATTGCATATGCGCGCATGCGTGGATTTTTGGCCTCTGGTAATTCTATGCGGCGGCCCCACGGGGTATATACACACGCATTTTCAGCTGCGAATTTTTTAATATTATCGACATAGGTTTTAATTTCTGGTAATCCCGCCATGTATGAGTTTATAATATCTTGGGCCGCGGTACGTGTTACCCCCAATTGCGACGCCAGCCCAAATGAAGATATACCATAAATAATGGAAAAATTCACAGTTTTTGCCGCGCGTCGCATTTCCTTTGGAACTATCGTTGTTTGTGGAATATTAAATATTTTGCGTGCGGTTTGTTCATGTATATCCTGGTTTGCGATAAATGTGTCTTGGAATGTTTTGATGTGTGCAACGTCCGCCAACAGGCGCAATTGAATTTGGGAATAATCCACAGAAATTAAAACCCGACCAGATGGTGCAACAAAGCATTTACGAATTTCTTCGCCCAATTCGGTTTTGACCGGAATATTTTGCAGGTTTGGGTCGCGCGAAGAAAGGCGGCCTGTATTCGTACTGGTTTGCAGGTATGTTGTGTGAATGCGTCCGTCCGCCGCAATTTGATGGGGCAGTGCGTCTGCATATGTTCCCGCCAATTTCGCAATTGAACGCCAATTCAGAATTTTTTCAATAATTGGGTGGTGTTCAATCAAATCGTTCAAAGAATTTGCATCTGTGGAACGGCGTTTGTTTTCCGGCATGTGCATTTCATCGAACAGAACTGTGGCCAATTGCTTTGGACTGGCAATATTAAACTCATGTCCCGCCAATTCAAATATTTCATTACTAATTTTTGTCAATTGTTCATGAAATATACCCGACAGTTGGTTAAGGTGCAACCGGTCAACAAACACACCGCACCGTTCCATTTGGGTTAGGGGCATAAGCAATGGCCGGTCACATCGTTCATATAATTCCGCCAATTTTTTATTTGCATCTAATTGTGGACGCATTGTTTCATAAAGTGCCATTGTGATGGCCGCATCTTCGGCGGCATAGGGGTATGCGGTATCGATTGGCAATGTGTCAAAGCGCATGTCTGCGTCACGCGTCTTGGGTGGAAACAATGATGCAAATGTTATGTTTTGGTGGTTCAGGTATTTTACCGCCAATTCGTCCATTCCGTGCGAATGCAGTGTCCCGTGTAACGCGTATGAAATCAGCATCGTGTCGTCAATTGGTGAAATTTGTTCTATTGGCCACCCTTCGTTTGCCATAATATGCAGGTCGAATTTCAGGTTATGTCCAACCTTGGTTATATTTTTATTTATTAAAATTGGCCAAATACATTCGCGTAACGCATCCACAGAAATCTGGTCAGGGGCCATAGTATTTGATTCAAATAAATTGTCAGATTTGGCCCGATGGCGCAGTGGAATATAAACACCGTGCGCACCGTTCGTCGCCAAAGACATGCCGACAATTTTGTCGGTCATCTGGTTCAGGCCTGTTGTTTCGGTGTCCAACGCGATAACGTCTTGGACGGTCGCCAAGAATTTTTTCAATTCTTGGACGGTTGTAATTTTTTCAAATTTCATATCGCGTGTGGGGCGGGGTGCGTCCATGACGGGGGCGATGTCCACCGGACATTGTGAGCCCGGAAAATTAAACGCGGGCGCGTTGTGCGCGTCCGGTGTGTCCGGAAATGTGCGTGAAATTTTTTCAATCAAAGAATTACTTTCCAATTCGGTGCGAACAAAGTTCAACGCCGCGGCGCGATTGAATCGGAACGGTGCAAGCGTCAATCCCGACAAATCCACATCGCGTTTTAGTGTCACCAAATCGCGCGAAATATACGCCAATTCCCGCGACTGAATCAGCATATTGCGTATGCGTTCGTTTTTGACATCGTTGATATGGTTGTACAGTTCGTCTAATGAACCAAATTCGTTGATAAGTTCCGCCGCCTTTTTTGGTCCGATGCCACGCACGCCCGGCACATTGTCGGTTGAATCGCCCATAAGTGATTGAACGTCCACAACACGTTCGGGGGGTACGCCAAATTTTTCAATAACTTCGTTTCGGCCGATTGTTTTTTGTTTCATGCCGTCATACAAGAATATGCAATCAGACACCAATTGCATCATGTCTTTATCACTGGTAATT
>CAMVAR010000025.1 GCA_947165555.1 uncultured Pseudomonadota bacterium
TTGGTGGGGAATTGGGAAAGTATCTGAATGATTTACGTGCAAATGGTAATGCGGATAATTTTATTGCCGCATTGGATACAGCATCCAGTCGGGCGGAATTACAGAATGTTTTAAATGGTGCGGCAAATATCAACCCAATTTTGTTAATGCAACCGGTGCGGTCATTTATGACGTTGGAAAATATGCCAGATATGGGTGTGTATAATTCTGGGATGTGGGTGCGTCCGGTGTACACAGGTGGTGGCTATGGCTTTTGGGGCGCACATATTGGTGCCGGATTTAGTATTATGGATAATATGTTCGCGATGGTTGATGTGTTTGCCGGACGTTTGTCGGTATCTGATGATTATGACACATTTACCGGAATGTTTGGCGGTGGCACGTTTGCCATTGAATATTTTGATTCAGATGTTTTTGTTAGTTCGTCTGCAACGGTTTCTATTGCACGGTTTGGCGATATAACCCTGTTTGATGGTAATTCGATTGTTGATGGGGCGCGTGGCATTGGGGCGGATTTATTTGTTGATGTGGGCCCTGTGTTTAATGTGATGAAATTGTTCGATGTTATCCCGGTTGTAGGATTGCGTACAGATTATATATCAATTTCCGGATTTAATGATAATGCAACAAATGCGCGGTTGGGAATGAATATTGCGATGCGTACGAATGTTGATGGGAATCGGTATAATTCTGGGGTTAAATCCGGTATTCAGACCGATGGGGCAATTTATTTTGGGGTTTATACGAATATGCTATCGGTATTTGATGATGTTGGTGGTGGTCTTGATATAGGATTGGTGTACGATGATGTCGGTTTTTCGTATCAAATATCGGCAAATGCAAAATTCATATTTTAATTTGTGATAATTTTTCCACGCAGTGATGCGCGATTCGCCGCGGTGATTTTTATATCAACCATTGTTGCGATATTGCCATCTTTGGGTTTTGCGACAATACACTGTTGCATGTATGGCGTGCGATAGAGCAGGTGATTGCCGGTTTTATCGGTGCCTTCGCACAGACACGGCAATGTTTTATCAACACACGATTCATTAAATTCGCGTTGAATTTCATTCAGTGTACTGTCCAGTATTGCCAATCGTTCGCGTTTTATGTTTTCCGGAATTTGGTCCGGCATAATTGCCGCCGCCGTATGTGGGCGTGGTGAATATTTGAATGAATATGAATTTATATAACGCACACGACGCGCAATATTCAATGTTTGTTCAAAATCTGCATCCGTTTCGCCCGGAAAACCAACGATAAAATCGGACGAGATTTGTATGTCGCCACGTGCCGCGCGCAATTTATCAATAATTTCCATATATGCGTCCAAACTGTACGGGCGATTCATTCGGCGCAGAACATCGGGCGCACCACTTTGAATCGGCATATTCAAAAATGGTAATAATTTTGGTTCGGTCGCAAACATTTGAATCAAATCATCGGTCATTTCGGTTGGATAACTTGATGTAAAGCGTATACGGCGGATTTCCGGCATTTTTGCCGCCGCGCGGATTAAATCGGACAACCGATATGTTTTACCATTTTCATCGGTGTATTTATAACCGTTCACATTTTGCCCCAAGAAACAAATTTCCACTGCGCCGGTTTTTGCGGCATGCAATGTGTCGCGAACAACATCGTCAAAGGCGCGTGAAACCTCGCGCCCACGCGTGTACGGCACAATGCAATATGTACAGCAATGATTGCAACCTTCCTGAATTGGAATATAAGACACGGTTGGCGCATGAACCATTTGTGGTAGTTCGTCAAATTTTTCAAGTCCACCTAAATCTATGTTTAATAATTTTGCATCCGGGTTATCAAGGATTTGTGGTAATCGGTGATAACTTTGCGGTCCCAAAACAAAATTTAATTCGGGTATGCGGTGGAATGCGGTTGCGCCCGCTTCGCGTGCAACACAACCAACAATACCGAACAGGGCATCCGGTTTTTTTGCATCGCGTATGCGCCCAAGTTCGGAAAATACTTTATTGGTTGCCTTTTCACGAACCGAACAAGTGTTCAATATTATTATGTCCGCATCGGCAACATCTTTGGTGGCGACCATACCGCGTGCATCCAGCATGGCGGCGATGCGCCAACTGTCGTACACATTCATTTGACAACCAAAGGTTTTAATAAAGTATTTTTTTTGTTTTGGCATTTTTGATTATTTATCGTGTTTGTAATTTATTTGCCGTGGTATTTATTAAGCGGTCGCGTGCCATTAAAAATTTTTCAGGAACCACACTTGATTCCATTGGAACCAATTCATAACTTTGTCCGAAAATAACATCATATTTAAATTTTAATACATAAAGTGTGTTTTTCATTTTTTTCTTCCTTTTTATTTACATCTTGTTCGATTAAAGAATCTTTGTCTGTATGTTTGTTTTGTTTGATTAAATTGCTTCAATGGATGTTGCATATTACATTCTGGTTTGTTTTTTTCAAGTTTTTGATTAAGTAATAAAATTTCGCGGTTCAATATTGAAACTTTTTGTAAATATTTTGCGACAATTTTTTCCGCAAAATCTGCAATACCCATGCGTTCCACCGGTTGCCCGACATCGGCAATAATCAATGTCGCATCTTGTATGTTGTCTGTCGTTTTTATTTGACGTATACGCAATGATTCTGCGATTTTTTGCCGCATGGTTTCATCTATTTTTGATGATATAAATACGATTGTTTCCGTCATTACTTTAACCCAATTTTTGTTTCAATATTTCGTTCACGACGGCGGGATTCGCACTGCCACCTGATTTCTTCATAACATTGCCGACAAAGAATCCAAGCAATCCCACCTTGCCAGATTTATATTGTTCAACCTGGGGCGCGTTGGCGGCGATAACTTCGTCGATAATTTTTTCAATCGCACCGGTGTCGGTAATTTGTTTCATATCGAATTTGTCGGCAATTTCACGTGGTGTGCCGGATTCACCATCCAACATTTTAATAAATATTTCTTTGGCCTGTTTGCCGTTGATATCACGGGACGCAACCATGTCCACCAATTCCGCCAAATCGGCCGGCGTGATAATACGCATACCGTCCACAATGCCGGATTTTTCGTTTGTTATGTCATAGTTTTCCGGGTGCGCGAACAGTTCGCTTATCATCCAATTCGCAACGCCCTTGGCGCGTTCGGTTTTTCCCGCGACCGCCGCATCAAACCAGTGTGAAATATCAACCGACTCGGTAAGGCGTGCCGCATCATATTCCGCCAAACCAAATTTTTCGATATAGCGTGTCCGTGTTGCCGCCGGCAATTCCGGCATAGTTTTTCTTATGCGTTCGATTTGTTCGTCTGTGATAACAAGTGGCAACAAATCCGGGTCCGGGAAATACCGATAATCCAACGCATCTTCTTTGCTGCGCATGACGGATGAAGAACCGTCATCTTGGTGATAGCGCAACGTGTCTTGCGAAACGATCCCACCACTTTCCAAAATTTCAACTTGGCGACGGGCTTCGTTTTCAATGTGGTTTTTAATAAACTTGAAAGACACCATGTTTTTTGTTTCGGTGCGTGTTCCAAAAGTATTGGAACCAACACGTTTGACAGAAACATTGACATCGGCGCGCATGGAACCTTCTTCCATATTCGCCTTGGATACCCCCAGGGCGCGCGCGATTTCGCGAATTTGACGCAGATATCTTTCGGCTTCTTCGGGTGATGATATGTATGAATTGTTTTCTGGGTTTTTTGTATCCAAAAATGTAACGATTTCAAGCAACATAACGCCACAACGGTTAAAATCAACAAATGATTTTGCCGGATGCATATCATGTTTATTTTTTGCAGCGTCTTGTTCCATATGTGCGCGTTCAATTAAAATCTTTTTAGGGTTCCCATCGTCGCCCATAATTTCAACCCAACCGCGTCCGACAACCGGCGGTTGATCGGCGGGCTGTGTAATCTGGTATCCCTGGGGCAGGTCGGGGTAAAAATACTGTTTACGGGCAAAGCAACTTTTGCGGGAAATTTCCGCGTTGATGCCAAGGCCGAATTTAATCGCCTGGTCTACGCAGTATTCGTTCAGTACCGGCAACATGCCCGGCATGGCGACATCAACCATGGAAACCTGGGTATTGGGGGCGACCGTTGGATTATAGTCCGCGGATGCGCCACTAAATAATTTTGATTTGGACAGAACCTCGATATGAGTTTCCAAACCAACAACAACTTCCCAATCACCTGTTTTGCCTTTTATCGTAAACATTTTTCTTTTTCCTTGCTTTTTTGTTTTTTGTATCTTATTATACACCCTGCGGATGGCCAGATAGCTCAGTTGGTAGAGCAAGGGACTGAAAATCCCTGTGTCAGTGGTTCGATTCCACTTCTGGCCACCACTTTTTTATTGCCTGTTTTTATTTCGAATATATTCTTCATACTTTTCCTGCCTTGAGATTAGCCAATTTCTGTATGCTAAGATATCGTGATTTATAAGTTCTTGTTCTGCTTTCTTGTCATTTTTTGCTTTTAATAAATATTCTTCTTCTCTTCGTTTGAGCTTGGTTCTAGCTTTGTCTACCATGAAACTTAAGTCTTTCTCTTTTAACAAAGTGTGACGGTACGGTTCCATAATATGAATTTCATTTATATTTCCAAATGGATTTGTAATGTGCTGTAAGAAAAGTGCCCTGCATTGTTGCCTTATGTAATAATCCATTACATTCTCCCAACGGTACTTACAGAAATAATGTTTGGAATTACCATGATTATATTCATACATAGCAAACGATTTATCAACAAATGGATACAGTTGAATAATCTCTTGTATTTCACTTTTAAGATGCCTATAATCACTTACGCGAGGATTGTTTAACAATATCGTATATGCTTGTTCAATAATGAAGCACCCTAACGATTCGTAATTATTTATCGATTTGAATATCATTTTTTATTTTCCCATTATCTTTGTTGGACGATTGTCTATGTTCGCAAATTGTTCAATGTGTTTCGCCAATTCTAATACGCGGACATCGTCAAACATTTTGCCTACGACCTGCATGCCCAATGGTAAATTATTTGATGCCATGCCGCATGGAACACTTACCGCCGGCACACCGGCCAAATTCATTGCCACCGTGAACAAATCCAACGCGTAATATTCCAACGGTGTCATATCGGAATCCAGTGGCATTGCGGTTCCGGCACCCGATGGACATACAATTAAATCACATTGTTCAAATGCGCGATTAAATGCGTTTGCAATCATACGGCGAACGCGTGCGGCCTGCATGAAATACACATCATACGATTCACTTGATAATACCGCGGTGCCGATAATCATACGGCGTTTAACTTCGTCACCGAAACCGGCGGCGCGGGTTTTCTTATATGTGTCGTAAATATCAGACCCTTCTACACGCAGACCATAACGCACACCGTCATATCGGGCAAGGTTCGATGAAGCCTCGGCCGGGGCGATGATATAGTATGCCGCCAATGCGTCAAGTATATTTGGAATTGAAACCTCGACAATTTCTGCGCCGGCGGATTTCAAATCGGCCACGCGCGCATTGAATAATTTCTGCATATCATCAGAAATTTTTACATTGTTAAACTCTTTGATTACACCAACGCGCAATTTTTTGCCATCGCCCAGAATTGGTTGCAACGGCGAATCTAAATTCAAATGAACATCGGCACTTGTTGAATCTTTGGCGTCATGACCCGCCATGGCGGACAACAACGCCGCCGCGTCATCGACCGTGCGCGCGATTGGGCCGGGGGTGTCAAGACTTGACGCGAACGCAACGCAACCCCAACGGGAACACAGGCCGTATGTCGGTTTCATTCCAACCAGGCCGGTAATGGATGCCGGAAAACGTATCGAACCACCGGTGTCGGTGCCGGTTGCCCCCATGGCCAGGCCGGATGCGACCGCCGATGTAGAACCGCCCGACGAACCGCCGGCGGTAAGGCGTTTTTCCATTTGCCATGGATTTACCGGCGCACCAAAGTAAGATGTTTTGGAAAATGTTCCCATGGCGAATTCGTCCAGATTTGATTTGCCAAGCAGTACCGTGCCGGCATCTATAAATTTCTGGGAAACGGTGGATTCGTATTCCGGGACAAAGTTTTCCAACATGTGCGATGCGGCGGTTGTGCGAATGCCGCGCGTTGCAAATAAATCTTTCATTGCGATTGGAATGCCGTCCAATGTGCGCATATCGCCGTTCTTGATGCGTTCGTCCGCGGCGGCGGCATCCGCCAACGCGCGTTCGGCCGTAACCGTAATATAGGCATTTAATTCGGGATTATACTTTTCGATGCGTTCAATGTGTGCGCGCGCAAGTTCGGTCGCAGATATTTCGCGCGATTTTAATTTCTGTAATGCTTCGGTAATGCTAAGGTCTATCATAGTTTCCTACCTTGATTTTTTGTTTGGTATATTTGTAAATATTTGTCGGGCGATTTTATATGGACATTTGCCATCGCGCATGCGTTGTAAACATTTTTGAATTTTGTTTTCCGTTGGTTTTTGTGCGTTTGGCGACATACATTTAAATTTTATATCGTCGCAATGAATAAAGAAAGTGTCCCCGAAATAATCTGGTTTTTGCAAATGCATATGGGTTAAACATTCACATGCTTTGTAATCCCATACAATGTTGGTCACATATACATCTTTACCGTTTTTGTGCTGTACGGTTTTGTTAATATCATTCGTTACAAAAATGATTTTTTTTGTTTTGCTCATCATCATCCTATCTTTGTTTTACATATTGTTTTGGGAATAAAACTTCGCCTATAAATTTTTTTATAAATGGTGAAGTGCATTGTCCGTCCTGCATACACAGTGGACATGTCGACGGGCATCCCGGCCAACATTCACGATTTTCTTCATCGGTAATAATTTCGACAATCAATTCGTTCTTTTTGTTCTTTGGGCGCAACGGCATAAATATTTTTGGCGCGTCAAAGCCACGCGAATGAATCACATAATCATCAACATGAACATTAAATGCACAGTTGTTATAATAATAACAATCGGCAAGTGGACGACGACCACGAATATAATTCAAAAAATCCTGGGTTTGTTGTTCGGTCCATGTGCCCAACTTTAATTTTGTTGGCGCGCGTCTATCCAGGGAATAGGTTGTAAGAATTACATTTGTTCCTTTCTTGACCGCCATTTTAATCCCCTTCCATAACCTTTGGAACCGCAAAGTATCCGCGTGAAACGCCCGCCGCATCCGGTGCGTTGGCCAAGATTTTATCGCGAATGCCACCGTCGGTCACCACATCGTGACGGCGGGGCAGGGCATGTTCCGCCGGCGACAACATCGGTTCGATACCCGTTGTATCAATTTGCTTTAATTTATCAATCCATTCAATCACAGAATCTATGTTCATCTGTTCCAATTTTTCATCCGGAATATCAATTTTGATAAGTTCCGCGAATTTGTGTAATTGACTCTTGCTAAATGCCATTTGTAATCCTATATTTATATGTAAAGGTGATTATACAATGATTTTGTCGAATTTCAAGGCTTTTCCCCGTATTGGCCGATTGGTCGGAATCGATTGGGGCGCGCGGCGCACCGGGGTTGCCGTGTCGGATGAAAGTCACGAATTTGTCTTTGCGCGTGCGCCGATTGTTTCTGATACGCCCCAAGATTTATTAAATGCAATATTACATATTGTAAATTCAGAAAAAATTGTTGGTATTGTTATTGGTTTGCCACTGTGGATGGATGGGGCGGAATCGGAAACAACCGCGATGGTACGTAAATTTGCAGAAGAATTATCAACACGCACAGATGTTCCAATAATGTTTATTGATGAAACATTGTCGTCCACCGCCGCCCAAGAACAAATGGGACGCGTGCGTGTGCGCGACATCAAAGAAAAATTGGATTCAGAATCCGCCCGATTGATACTTGAAAACGCCATTGCGTTGATTGGTCGGGAATTTGCATATTAGTGGTACAATTTAAACCAAGGTTTTTTATATACACCCCGAATGGAAAAATCAAAATTTATAACACAT